>JACQNV010000040.1 GCA_016202865.1 Candidatus Aenigmatarchaeota archaeon | reverse complement strand
GATGATTTACTCAAGGAAAGGATAAAGGTTGAGAAAGGCGTTGAGAAGGCTTCTGATGAGATTAAGGGTATACAGGAGAAGATACAGAAACTACTTTTAGACAGCAAAGGCCAGCCTAAAACACTCAAACTTCTTAATGTCCAGAAAATAAAGGCGCTGAGGCTTGAAAGCAATACAAAACAACAAGAGGCGTCGAGACAATTACAGCTTTTACAGCTGATTTTCTTGGTTGAGGCAATGAGAGAGAGACAGAAGAGCAAACAGAAAAGCAAGCTTGTTGACAAGGTTTTGAACACAGATGTGGAGCAGTTGAACAAGCTGTTGATGGATATGGATATAATGAAAGCTTTTGAAGAAGGCAAAGTTGACAAAGTGAAGGAAAGACTGGCAGCTATTTTTGGAAAAGAGGATATGCCTGTAGACATGGAAACACAGGATTTGCTCAAGTCTATAGAAGATTTGGAAAGGGTGGACGAAGATACGGCAATGGAGAAGGCTAGGGAGAAATCCAAAGAGATCGCTGAGGCTCCGCTCAAAAAGAGGGAAAAAGAAGAGGAAGAATAAATCCGAGTTGAAAACTTGTTATTTTTTATAACCACTTAAATATATTTGTGGGTTCTTTAGTTATGTCGAGTAAACTAACTTCCCACTGCTGATAATATAGTTTTTAATTCACCCACACAACTTTCTAGTTTCCCTGTTATTTTTGTGAGATAATCTGTACTAAAGGCGGCCTGTGTGTATTTGCAAATCATGGAGCGGCCGTTAAACAGGTTCACTACTTCCTGAGGCTCTTTGGAGTCGACTGCTATCACTGTTTTCTGCAGGGAGCAGCCGTCTTTTATTTCATATAGGAAAAATAAGTTGCCCAGACCATTTGAGTAAGTTGAAGGAAGGCAGGAATTGGCTCTATCAACAAAACATTTTTGGTCCGCACATTCTGTCCTGCCATAAACCAGCACAGCTGTGATAATTGGGGCAGTGATAATCACCACTAAAACAGCTAGTTTGAGCCATGCTTTTCTTGGGATTTTTTCTTCACCGCTTTCAAAGGATAAGTTAGGAAAATCAGCCATGAATTTAATTAGTTTCTGTCTAGATAAATAGATCTTATTTGTTAACAGGTTCAGGTACAAGCGACGCTATCTCATTGTGCAGTTCCTCGTCCTCATCACTTAAATAGATTGTAAGAGAGGCTTTTCCTGAGCTCAGATCTTTGATAGCCTTTGGCAGCTTAAGCTCTTCACCATCTGCTATAAAACCTGTCATTCTACCTGAAGGGGTAAGAAAACTCAACTTGAAGGTTATTGGATATCGTTCCCTTATACATCCATAGGCTTCTGAAGCTATTTCATTCATGTATCTGGCTATAATGCTACCTTTTGTTTTATGCCCATGATAACCGCGGGGGTTGGCCTCTGCAATATCCTGAATATCAAATCTGACAGCTCTCATGGTTAACAATTAGAAAGGGGATTTATAAAGATATCATTTACTGGTAGTAACACATTTCAAGCGAGTTTTCCTCGGAATTTTTGGGACTAAGGTTGAATGGAGTGTTATAGGTATTTTATCAGCTCCCATGCATATTTTCCATTTTTTGGTCCAGCCATTCCAACTACGATTTGCTCACACTTGTATTTTTCTGAAAAGAACTTCAGATGGGTTGCAGAATAGTCTTTAAACTTATATTTTGCCTCAATTGCATAGAGTTTTTCTCCAGATAAAATAAAATCAACTTCCTGTTTGTTTATTGTTCTCCAAAAATTTACTTTTCTTCCAGATTTAACCAATTCCAAAAAAACAAAAGTTTCAAATGAGCTTCCGAAAATTATTTTTGGGAATTCTTTAAGCCATAAAAGATGCATCATTCCTGTGTCCAAAATGAATACTTTGGGGCTTTTTGTCAGTTCGCTCCTGATATTCTTGTGAAAAGGTGTTGTCCTTTTTATTACAAAGGTATTTTCAAGCAAATCCAGATATTCAGAAACTGTTTTTTTGTCTATTCCAAGCGTATTGGACAATTCCAACACATTTAAAAGTTGCCCTGATTGGGAAGCCAAAACTTCCAGAAGTTTATTAAAGGATGATATGCCCCTTATATTTCCTATGTCCCTTATATCTTTCCTTATATATGTAT
>JACQNV010000043.1 GCA_016202865.1 Candidatus Aenigmatarchaeota archaeon | reverse complement strand
TTCTTTTTCAAAAGAAAGGGCTGCTTTCGAACTCAGGAAGTCACTAAGACACAGGATACCTTAGAGGTTTATCATAGTTCAATTCAGCTAGAAACAGATCCTAATCAGTCGTTCAAGATCTGTTTCTATTTTCTTTGAACTCAACACTTAAGATCACTTAAGTCCTGCCCCTTTGGCCAATTCCAGCTTGAAATGATTTACTAATCAATTCAAACTCTCGGGAACCCCCGCATATCTCACTATGGGATTTATACAATTATAAAAGTATTATACTAATATACAACTTATGGCCACTATGGTGTAATGGTAGCATACGGGCCTGTGGTGATTATTGTCACAGACAGCCTTTGGTCGGAGTTCAAAAGGATTGAAAACCGATAAATCGGTTTCGACCTGAAGTTCTCCGTAGTGGCCCTACAGTTAATTATGCAATGTCAAAGTTGTTTCGAGGAACTAACTGGAGAAAATAGGAAAGAGCACATGGAACACAGACTAAGAAACCATCACACAAATGAGCTTTGTGATGCGTGTTTAAGATATTTTGTAATAAGAAACATGATTTCTGGAAAATATGGTAAATAATATTTCTAATATGAAAATCTACTTAATCAGGCACGGCGAGACAACCGGCGATGTTGAAAATAGGTATGGCGGGGACTATGATGATCATCTTTCTACAACAGGCAAAATTCAATGCGAGGCGCTGGCGAAAAAACTGAAAAATAAAAACATAGGGATAATTTACCACAGCCCTAAAATAAGAGCCAAAGAAACAGCTGAAATATTAAATAAATCACTAAAGGTTAACATCGAGCCTGTTGCTGATTTAAGGGAAAGAAATAATTACGGAATACTGACTGGCCTTGTGAAAACAGAAGCGAAGAAAAATTATCCAGAAGAGGTTGCAAAGTTAGAGAAAGACAAACTCCATCACGCCGTTAAAAATTCAGAAGACTATAACTCCTTCAAGAAAAGGGTAATTTCTACATTCCAAAAAATAATTTCTGGCAAACATTCTGTGATAGCGATAATATCCCACGGCGGCCCCATAAGCTGCATTTTCAGGGAATTTGGGTTTGGCGAATTTGAGCGCCTTGGCGACTGTGCGGTTCTAGAACTTGAAAATGTAAATGGAAAGCTCGAGTTAGTAAAAATGGAAAACGCTGTTTTGAAGAAGTGAAAAGTATTCTCAGAGTGTGATTGGGTGTGTATTATACCAATTTAAGTCTTTCTAGCCGCAAACCAAAAATCATATTCGTTATCGAAGTCTTCAATTTCAAACCCATGTTCTCCTAACTCTTCTCTGATTTCTTCTTCTGTATATAGCTCTGTTCTTGCTATACCAGAACTACCGAGATAATCCCACAATGGAGGAATAAGACGAGCCAACTTTCTCATGTGATATAGCATTAAAAATGTATAATATTCTCTTAAGCCAATCCCGGATTTTAACCAGTCGTCTAAACCCTCTCTCAATGTGAAGTTGCCTATAAACACACCGTCCGGTTTCAAGTGTTCATGTATTGTCTGATATGTTCTACCGAGATCAGGTAAGTGAAATAGTGCTTCTATACAAATTACAACATCTGCAGACGCCGGTTGATAATCAAAATCATAAACGCTTTGATTGTGAAATCTTACCCTACTATCATTTATTTTTTGCCTAGCAATAACCAATGCTTCACTACTTATATCAATAGCATCAATTGAGCGTATTTTATCTCCACAACCATCAGAGGAAATTAACCCTTCAACAACTCTGCCTGTACCACAGCACAATTCAGTTACAGCAATTTCATCCCGATCACATGAAAGACCGTTCACATAATTAACAGTGCGAGTTCTTTGTTTTTTTCTATAGTCTCCTCTAGCGTTTATAGTTTCTTGCAATCTACCATCCCAAACATTATTAGACCAGTAGTCCGCTGTCGAATGTGGTAATGACTTTCCCATTAAGTATCCATGGCTCTAAACTATTTATGCTGATTTATTCCAGAACTTGATAACCTGTTTTCTTGCCTGCTCCCTTTTCTTTTGGTGATCTTTCAAGAAAGATATTATTTTTTCCACAGCAACTTGCTTTAATTCGCCTGTAAGTAGTTTTCCTGTTTTATACTCTTCCCTTATCTTTTCTATTTTCTTGTCATCTGGTTCAAACATGTAATAAAGCATCTGGAAAGCAACATCGACATCTGGATTTCCGCCCAACTTCCTATGTTTTTCTACCGTATCTTGTCCGCCAGAAAATGCATACTTGAAAATTTTGTGTTTAACCTCTTCTGGTGTATCTGTCAGTGCTATATATGAGTAAGGATCTGAAGAGCTCATTTTACCACCACTCAACCCTTTCATGAATTTATGATATGTGGAACTGGGTGGAATAAAATTAAACTCCTTCATCCTTGCCGCAACATCCCTTGCCAATTTTATGTGAGGATCCTGATCAATACCAACCGGAACTAAAACTGGTTTCGGCCCCCCAAACTCTGGTAGTTGTGGATGTAATATATCAGCCACCTCTGTAAATGAAGAAATCATTTTTCCAGGATGTAGATCGCCATATATCGCTTTAAACTCGTTCGCGGTGACCTTTCTTGCAATCTGGCCTATTAGCCTATAATAGGCATTTGATTTTTTGGCATCTGATGATCGACCACTCTGAAAATAAAAATCGCATTTTTTTAAATCAAGGCCCAACGCAATATAATTTATAAGATACTCCTCTACAGCTATTTTTTTCAATTCCTCTAGAGACTTATCCCTCATGTTATATGCTTCTATATCAGCCACCAAAAGATAAACTTCTGCCCCTATACTTTGATAATAAACTATCTGGTCCGCAACCATCTTGTGTCCTATATGAAACTTTCCAGATGGCATCAAACCAGTCAGCATCACAAACTTCTCTTTATTTTTTATACATTTAAGTATACTAGAAAAGTCCCTCGATCCAAAGACCAGACCGCGGCGCATGAATACCGGAGCATTTTTCATCTCCTTGTATGGAAACTTTTCTATTCCAAACTGTTTGCAAATCCCGTCATAATCTTTCACATCAAAATTTTTCCATGGGTCTATTTGTTCTGGCATAATTTCTAACTATTCAGGATACGCTTTTTTTATGAGATCTTCCTTCCCTTTAGCCGCTTTTCTTATTGGTTCAAGAAGCTTGTTTACTTCTTCTGCCAATGCTTTTTTCAAATCTGCTGGGTGAAGTTTCTTGTTCACAAAAATCTTTTCCAACTCCTCATAAGTTTTGAAGCTAACATCACCACCAAACTTCTCCGGCCTTTTCACAATAAATTCTTTTTTCTGGTCGCCTTTGTAAACCATTACAACATACTTCAGGAAGGCTAAAATACCATTCCCTTCAACAACACCTTCAGGACAAAAGGCCGCAGATATTTTTTTATTCACATCTTCTGGCGAATCCAACAAATCTATTTTTGATCCCTTAATGGACGAGCTCATCTTGCCGTCGCCGCCCTGAAGACCAGGAATTAGTGGTGTCATCACCTCAACTCTTTGTCTGTATCCCAGTTTAGGTAAATTCTCCCTTGCAAACATCAATATCTTCCTTTGGTCAACACCGCCATATTGCACATCAACATCTAGGTGTTCCTCGTCCAAAGACTGCATGATAGGATAAATAAGTCCAGAAAGCTTTGGATTGTCGCTTTGTTTTACAACCTCCGAAGACGCCTTCGTGCAATCGTGGACAGAAGCGAAGGTTGACATCTTAAGCACATCGTGTATGTATTTGTCCTTAAACTGGAAAGACGAGCCTTTAACAAACTCCACCTTTTTTGTGTCAACACCTATCGCTTCGAAAATTGGCGTGATGACCATTTTATAATATTGGTACCTGTTTTCCAGCATGTCCCAAGGCGTATTGTCCAAAGACCCATGTATGTCAGCCAATAAGACCTTCACCTTAAACCCGGCCTTCAAAAAATCAGCCAACTTTAGAACCCAGACAAAATATCCAACATGCGGCCTTCCGGTTACAGCTGTGCCCAAGTAAACAGATGGGTGTTCCTTTGATTGCAGTAATTTCCTGAGCTCTTCTTCTGTTGTAATCTCAGCCGTATTTCTCTTTACAAAATCCAACCTCTTTTCAATATCCATATTACTAATTCCTCCTACCTGTTAAAATAGGTTTCGAACGGCTACCTCCATATATGCTTTTTCTCAATGTGTCCAAGTACTCTACAATATCGGATGGCCCTCTGAAATCTAAACCTGCAGCTCGACTTAGAAGGTATACCCATGAATTTACCAAAGCTGGTGGTTGGCTTTCAAGAAGACCTAAAACCTTCCTCTCATTTTCCTTCGGATCGCAGTTAACATATAGGATAGCATCTCTGCTACTGTTAAACATGGAATCTACAATTCCTTTCTCATTTTCAAACCCGTACATAGGCACAGGTGAAAGCAGAGAAATTTTATTTGTTCTATCCTCCATATCTAAAACCCTTCTCGCTATTTCTACTGTGTGCCTTTCTTCGGCTCCAGCCACAACAAGTATATCTCTGCTAGTATCTTGTGCAATATCAAAGCCAAGAATAGACATTGTTAATGCATTAAGATGTAGAGCTCTTCTTAATTCTGGCCTCCCTGCCAAAACTTCCTTTGGTATTCCATAGAAAGATTCAACATGATTTTGCACACCCTCTGTCCTAACAATCATATCTGTAAAGTCTATATCACTCATTTTAACAACTTTCCTATTTTCTGGAAGCAAAGTGCCACAAAGAGCTATGTACATATCCGAAACTCTATCTATTGCTTCAGACTTTCTTACATTACCCCAACCGAAATCAGTACTTTTGTAAGCAGAATCGGGTATCCAGACAATAGCTTCACCAGAACACATCCTCGCTATTTTTCCAAAAGTAAGAATATCATACACATCTTCAAGTGTCGGCCTCTTTAAACAATCCTCAACATCTTCCTTGTTTCCAGAAAGGCATATTCCTGTATTCAGATTTTTATTTGTTGGATCCAGACTATCAAACATCTCCTCTTGAGTGGAGCCATCACAAAAAACAGTGCCTATCTCTAGATCCATTCCCAACCCTTCCAACATATTCATAAGCCTTCTTTTTGATCCTGCCTGTTTCACCTTATGAATACTAGAAGTTCTACTACCACGCTTTTCGAAAAGTCTCCTAGAAACCTCTAAGTATAATCTATCTAAAGTCATAAAATCACATCTTAGTCCCAGAACCCTGAATCGAACAGGAACCTGTTGGTTTACAGCCAACTGTGCTAGCCTTTACACCATTCTGAGCAACAAGAGAAAATACAAACTTCCCAAAAATAGTCAGCCTAACAGGATCTCCATTGAAAAAGTCTACAAGCTCGAGGTTTTTTAGTATGTGTATGTTCAGTTTTAAAGTTGAGATTGGTGTTCTGGTTTCTCTAAAAATAAGTTCTGTTAAAGCTGTTATAGTCTTTCCGTTATTTTTAGATATTTTGTCTAAAAGCAAAAGCTGGTTCTTGTTTAATGCTCTAGAAAGAAGTCTACTTAGAAGGATAGTCTGTTGACTACCTTTATCCAGTCCAATTTCTTCACCTGATACGCATAATCGTAGTCCGACATATTCACCACAGTAAATTAATAATCAGCCATATTTATAAACACTGCAGGCAGGTCAATCTGACCTAAGATAAATAGTTGTATTCGAATAATTAAACAATGATAGAAATAAAGTTCTTGGGTGGTGCGAGCGAGGTTGGCCGCAGCTGTTTTCTAATTGATACAGGCGTTGAAAAGTTCCTTCTGGATTATGGTCTAAATGTACAGGGATTTACAATGCCAATGCAGCCGCCAATAAGCTTGGACGCTGTTCTCTTGTCACATGCACACCTAGATCACTGCGGTCTGATTCCAGAGCTGTATAAGAGAGGATTCCAAAAAAGCGTCTTTGCTACAAAGTCAACATTGGATCTCACAAACCTCCTTTTGGAAGATTCAATAAAAATACAAACAAGGAAAGGTATGGAGCCGTTTTATTCTGATATAGACATAAACACCTTTGTAAAGAGGGCGAAAAGGGTTGATTTTGGTCAGCCAATAGAGTTTACTAAAAGTGTGATAGAGCTACATGATGCTGGTCACATACCAGGATCGGCAGCAACCTTAATCGACACAGGAAAAAAAAGACTTCTTTATACAGGAGACTTGAATTATTCAGAAAACAGCTTAATGAAAGCTTCTGAAAAAAACTATAGTGATATAGACACCTTAATAATAGAATCCACTTACTCTTACAAAAACCATCCGAATAGGAACAAGTTGGCAAATTCCTTAAGAGAGACTGTAAAGGGCGCGCTTGAAAATGGGGGCACAGTCCTTCTACCAGCTTTTGCAGTTGGCAGGACACAGGAAATTCTAATGTTGGTTTATGATTTGGGGTTTCCTGTCTACATGGATGGTATGGGAATAACAGCCACGAAAATAGCTTTGAAGAATCTCGATTTTGTAAGCAACCCAACAAAATTAAAAAAGGCCTTTGGTAAAGCACACAAAATAGGAAAAACAAAAGACAGACAGAAGGTTCTAGATAAACCCTGTATAGTAATAGCCTCCGCTGGTATGCTACAAGGCGGACCAATCCACCACTATATTAAAAAATTAAAAGACGAGAGGAATTGCTCTCTAATCATGACAGGATTTCAGGTGGAAGGCACAGTTGGCAGGACACTTCTGGACACAAAGAAGTTTGTTTCCAACGGCTCTGAGTTTGAAGTAAAGATGGACATACAATTCATGGATTTCTCAGCTCACATTGGCAGGGACGATTTGTTCAAATTTATAGAACAGGTAAATCCGCAGAAGGTTATACCTGTACATGGAGAGTTTATACCAGAATTCATTGCGGAATTAAAAGATAAGGGATTTGAAACAATCTTAGCAAAAAACGGAGATGTTATAAAAATCTAAAAATATGGAATTAGAAGAATATCTGAAAAAAGAGGGTGTTTGGTATAAATTTGTTGATAAACCAGAAACAGTACACAC
>JACQNV010000039.1 GCA_016202865.1 Candidatus Aenigmatarchaeota archaeon | reverse complement strand
TTCAGGAAGAGATGAAGAGCGGTGCAAAAAAGTTTGCAATAAAGGACGCATCGGTTAAGATAGCGACAGAGATCATAAAGATGGGCCTAGAGCATGAGCGATAATAAAAATAAAATAGTTACCAGGTTTGCCCCTTCTCCTACCGGTTTTCTTCATATGGGGGGTGTCAGGACGGCTTTATATAATTATTTATATGCCAAAATTAATCTCGCTTTCAGAAAACGCCTATGAAAGGCTCGCAGCAAAAAAAATAGAAGGGGAGAGCTTTAGCGATGTCGTATCACGGCTTACTGGTGGTACTAAGAACCTAACAGACTTTGCGGGCCTGCTTACAGAGGGCGAGGCCAATATAATTGAAAAGAAAATAACTGACCTTAGGGCAGCCTCAAGAAAAAGAGCCAATTCAAATGCCAAGGCTATGAACCTATGATAGTTGACACGACTTTTTTAATTGGCCTTTTGAGAAATTCTCCCGACGCCGTTAGGAAGGCCTCTGAAATAGATGTCAAAAAAGAGCCTGTTTTTGCCACAACAATAAGTGTTTTTGAACTATGGCAGGGTGTGATCGACCTTCAAAACAAAAACAAATTGGACAAAATACATATTCTTCTAGATTCCATTGGCCTTCTCACATTTGACTTGGAATCTGCAAAAATAGCAGGCAGGATTCATGCTCAGTTAAGGGCAGAAGGCCTTACTATAGACCCAGAGGATAGCATGATAGCTGGAATTTGCATCAAAAGCGATCAAGCCATTCTCACCAAAAACACAAAACACTTCGAAAGAATACCAGAACTCAAACTGGAGAGTTACTAAATTATGGATAAGGAAAAAGATTTTTAGCAATTGCTCCAAAACGAGTCCCTAAGAAGGGCGTGGGAAAAAGAAGATGTTGTTTGGGACAAAATTGCAAAACATCTATGTTGAAATACAAAAGTGTGACTATTTAGTTATGTACGAAGCTAACACAATCATCAAAGATTTGCGCGTCCTGACAGAGCACTTTATCCCAAGGAGAATAATACATAGGACAGGCCAGCTGGAGGTATTAAGGGATAATCTTAAACCATTGGTGAATGAAGAAATACCTAGAAGCTCCTTCTTACATGGCCCTCCTGGAACAGGTAAAACATGCATGTCGCAATATATTGTTGACGAGCTAAAGGCGCACACTCCAGTCTTGTCAGCCTACATAAACTGCTGGTCTTATCCATCCCGCTTCAAAATACTTTTCAACATTCTTCAGTCCTTAGGCCACAATTTCATAAACAGGAAGGGAACACCAACCGACGAATTGATAGACACACTGAAAAACAAAATAAAAAATCGGCCATGCATAATTGTTTTGGATGAGGCAGACCAGTTAGAGGATGAAAAAATCCTATATGATTTGTTGGAGATAGAAAAAGTCTGTATAATTCTAATTGCCAACACAGAAACCCTTTTTGCCACAATAGACCCTAGAATCAGAAGCCGCCTACAATCAATAGACAGGATAGAATTCCGTCCATATTCAACAAGGGAAATATTTGACATCCTAAAAGACAGGGCAGATCTTGGCCTTGTTAATGATGCGATATCCGCAGAACAACTAACCAAAATAGCTGACCTTTCTGGAGGCGATGCCAGAATAGCTCTAAACATATTAAGAATAGCGGCAGAAGAGGCTGAGAAAAAAGACGCGGAAAAGGTCTCTGATTCACATATAGAACGGGCTGCCCCCAAAACAAAAAACCTTGAGGCTGACAGGTTGTTAGAAAGCCTAAACACGCACCAAAAAATCCTTTATGGTATAGTAAAGTCCTCTAAAGAAATATCTTCTTCTGACTTGCACGAAAAATATCTCAGCACTTGCGCAGAAAAAAACATCGAGCCCATAGTTGACAGAACAGTTAGAAAATATCTGGAAAGGTTAGAGGCCTTTAAACTTGTGGCTTCAAGCGGCGAAGGAAGGTGGACAATTTTTAAAATATCCAGTTGAAAGAAACTGTTTGGCAATTTGATCATTTAGTTAAAAAAGTAAATTCAATTCACTTGCAGTCTATCGATTTTTCTAAATATATAAACTTGTACAGACAAATAATATACAAGGTTGGTGGGGATATGGCAATGGTAATCAATTTTCCAAATATAGTCAATAGATTTGCTTCTCTTATAGAAGGTCATTCAAACAGAGTTGTTTCCCGCCTCGCCTCTGTAAAGCGCGCAGCAACGCCAGAGGATTTTTCTGTAATGTCAAAGCTTAACATGCTGGATTTAGCGCGGGTGCAAGCTAGGTGCTTTGATTTTGACAGGACAATATCAGCACTTGTTGAGGACGGAAATTTAGATCCGATGACTAAAGTTGTTGCAGATGCTTTTGTTCATGACATAAGGAACGCTGTAGTTGGTAGCAATGGATATTCCGAACTTCTGGCTACTGGTGTGTACATGAACAGAGAGGAAGCAATAGCAATGTATAACAGAGCCTTTCGCGATGCTCATAGGCTGGTAACTGTGGTTGGAGAATTAAAATCTTATAACAGCAGGACAGCTACTTGTGGCGGTTTTGAGCCTCAAAGGACTGATTTTGACATACAGTGGGCAATTGATAGAACAATGGAAAGGTTTTGCTGGAGTGGATCAGAAGCTGAATACAAAGGTCATAGAGGAACAATACTTGTAAACGGGCGACCTTACTCAGTCGATCATAATGGCGAAAGAATTGTGGCCTTTGGTGATTTGGAAATGACAAGTTTCGCGGCTTCCAATCTGGTTGGCAACTCCATGAAATACAAACATCCACAGAGAGATCATGTAACAATTAGAATAACTTATAGACTTAATGGAGAAAATGTTGAGGTTTCTGTTGAAGATGATGGGATTGGTATAAGTCCTGAAAATAAGGAAAGAGTATTTGAGCGCGGTTATAGGGCTGGTGAAACAAACATAGAGGGCACAGGAGTCGGCCTATACCTTGTGAAAACAATCGTGGAGTCTCAAGGAGGTTCAGTAAATGTTAACAGCAGGTATGGTGAAGGTTCAAGGTTTGCTTTCACTATTCCACATTCCCGACAGCGATTTTTATTTGTTGGTGGCATATACAAGCCAGAGCCAAGGATGTCATGCAGTGTTCAAGGAATTGTAGATGATGGGTCACCACTTCTACCACCAGGCGGCCCCTATTCACAGTTGGATCTTTTCGATTAATTTAATGCTTAAACTAATTTTGGAAATACAGATGTACCGTTTTCCTAGCGGAATAGCGGAACGGTCCCCTACCATTAAATATAAAGGCAGCCAAAAACACCGTGTTAAATAAGATGGCGGTGATGCGTGTGCGGCGTCGATGGCATGAAATAACCCAAAATTGTTTCAAGCTGTGACAGCCCAGTTGCGCTATCCGCTTCTTTATATGAGGTGATTTTATGGAACCAACAGTTTGTATAGAAACCAAGACAGTTTCTGAGCATAAAGTAAAAAGAGGTCGTCCTAGAAAAGTTGATATACAGAACCAAGGACACAGAACAAGCGAGGTGACAGAAAGCACAAAGGTGGCATTGCCACTTTCCAATTGAACTATGAACAATCCATCGATATATATAGAAGTCCCAAATCACAGCGACCTTCTCAACATGGTAGTTTCAGAAATGGTGAACCAGAACTACACACTTAAATCAATAGACACTTATGTCTCCCAAATAGAAACATTCCTGAACACCCTTTCAGGCATGGAAACAACAGATATCAAATCATATTTGTCCGCAATTAGATCAGACTCAACACTCCAAGCTATCCATTTCTTCTTCCGTGATGTTCTTGCAAACTTCGAGCAAAACAAATGGTGCAAACCAATTTCTATTTAATTGGAGCAGGCGCCACCCCTGCTCCTCATTATTATTTTTCAGCGTAACATGGTTTACATCCCCACATACGGTATGCGTGTTTCAGAGATTGTAAATGGAGACCAAATATGTATCGAGTGATCAAAAGCTTTATAAGTAAGTTCATACTTATTAATAAGTACAGGAGGAATCTATGATAGAAGTTATCAATGTCTCTTCGAGAGGGCAGATAGTAATTCCAGAAAAGATGAGGGAAGAGTTAGGGATCAGGGAAGGCACAAGGCTAGTTTTGATTGAAAAAGAAGGTGGCCTATTGATAAAAAAAGAGGAGGAAGTAACCAAACAATTACAGGACGAAAAAAGAAAGGAAGATATAGGCTGGATGTTACTTGCCCAAAAGTCTCTCGAGGATATATGGGACAATCCAAAAGATGAAGAAGTTTGGAAAAAATACTTATGAACCAAAGAGATATAGTTTTGCTCCCCTTTCCATTCTCAGACCAAACAGGCCTAAAAGTAAGGCCAGCTATTATAATCTCAAATGACCATTTCAACAAACCAAGCGAAGATGTGATTGCCTGTGCCATTACATCTGCAATTGATAAATCAAAACATTCTGTTTTACTAGACCAAAAAGATATCGAAATAGGATATCTACACCAACAAAGCTCAATAAAGGTAGAAAACATTCTCAAAGTTAAAAAATCTCTAATATTAAAAACAATAGCAACTGTCAACAAAAATGCCCTAACAAAAGTTCTAGGTGTTTTACAGAAAATAGTAGATCCAGATCAGTAATTTTCAGAGTTATGTAGCCTTTTAGAGCCTTCCAGCTTCTGCAAAATCGTGTGTCATAGCATACTTTCGTGCAGCAAAGCCGCACGAGTTTAGAGTGTCCCAAAGTTCAGATTGAGTGAGAGAACATATGTCCTATATTCCCATTAATTGGAAGTCATCCCTTGAAAAAGAATGCAAGAGGAGAGGCTACAGTCCAAAAACAATCAAAACTTACACTTATTGTATTGAAAGATTCCTGAGATTTACTGGTAAAGGCTTGGACAGAATAGGCAAGAAAGATGTCCGATTATTTCTGGAAACCCTTTCTGAAAGAGAAAGATCAGGAAGCACTATGAATGTCTACCACATGGCAATAAGATTCCTTTTTCAAAATGTTCTGGATAAAAGGATTTGGATAAACATAAGTTATTCCAAAGTTCCCGAGAAGATACCTGCTATATTGGCAAAAGACGAGATTAAAAAATTGTTCGAGTCAATTGAAAACCAAAAGCACAGATTGATGATCGAATTTCTCTACTCCTCCGGCCTTCGGGTTTCGGAGCTCGTTAATTTAACCGTGAAAGATTTGAATATTGAAAACAGTTATGGTTGGGTTCGCAGAGGAAAAGGAAACAAAGATAGATTGTTTATTCTCGCAGAAAGTTTGAAAACTAAGATGCACAACCTAATAACTGAAGAGAAACTGTGCCCAGAGGTCTGCCTATTTTCCAACAATAAAAAAATGAAATACAACATAAGCAGCCTACAGAAAATCTTGGAAAAGGCCTCGAGAAAATCCAAAATAGGCAAAAGAGTAAGTCCTCACGCACTGAGACATTCTTTCGCAACCCATCTTATTGAAAACGGCTACTCAGTCTCAGAGGTCCAAGGCCTGCTTGGCCACAAAAGTCCAGAGACTACACTAATCTACCTACATACATCCGCGCCAACTTTAATTAAGGTGAAAAGCCCGATAGACCAATTATACAATGAACAAAATAACCAAAATTTTCAGACTCGTCAACCAGTAAATATCCAAAATAACCCCCAATGTCAAAATAAAGCCCAAAATAACCTCGAATAGACAGATTCCATTAAAAGTCTCTTATGCTCAATTTCCGGAGCCTCGTAAAGCTTAAATTTACCAAAATGTATATTTAATTATATTATGTCAAGAGGAAGAGAGCGTGGAGAAAGAATTGCAAATTGGTTTAATGATTCTGCATATGCATATGGCTTTTTTACAGGTGTGTTATTAAGCGCTGGTGCAGGAGAATTATCTAAAGGTAATTATTGGAGTGCTGCTACATCTGGAATTGTTTCCGCAGCATTAACAACTTATAGTTATTATAGGTGGAGAAGAAAAGAAACAAACTCGGCTCCGGAAACTCTTCGCGAACACAATGAAGTAAGATAAGTTCGCTCGCCACTAGCGTGGGAGCATAAGACAACTTAGTTTCAATTTTGGTCTTCTCTAGACGACTTGAGGGGGCGGGATTAAGCTTTATATAGTAGCTACTATATAATAGTAATATCTATGAGGTAAAGCATGAGATTATTGGTCATGGAATTAAAATTCAAAGGGAACTGCAGAGCGTACGCAGAGCAGTTAATCAGAGTTCCCAGAATGAGGGAGATATTTACAGAGGGATACGAATATCGTGGTCGGATGGATCCAAAAAAGGTAGAAGGGCATAGATATTTTTGGTGGGCAGACAGTGTCCTAGACGCATTGCCAGAACCAGAACCCAACACTTTAAGTATTGTCTATGTGAGCAAAAATTTAATAGATATCGTTGCTGGCAGAATAGGCGGAAGACGACGTGGTAATAGATGTCTCGTAACAAATTATAATGATGTCACAAGTGAATATATGAGACCAGACGACACAGATTTAATTTCAACGGCAATGGAAGAATTGGGACATGCACTGGGTGTTGATACACATCACATGAATCCGGAAATACCATGTGCAATGCAAGGCAAACTTCGGAATACACCAGACTTCGAAAGCGTAGAGGATGTTGGATATTGCGATGGTTGTTGGGAAAGTATACAATCAACATTATCCTCTTCATAATTTTTTAGTTCTGTAATCTTTTTATTATTTTTGTCGGGTCTATAATAAGATAGACAATCATAGTTTTATTGACTGCTATGCCAATCGAATCGAACATATGGAAATTTTATGTTATTGAAGGGCTGAAGGGATTCTGGTTTATATTGCCAATCATAGTTCTGTATCTGCAACACTTTAATATCAATTATACAGGAATTGGAATTTTGGATTTCATCTTTGCTGCAGTTATTATTATTTTTGAAATACCAACTGGCGCAATTGCAGATATTTTGGGACGAAAACCATCGATGTTTTTAGGGTTTGCCGTATCTGCAATAGCTATGCTGTGGATAGGATTTTCCACCACAATAACCGGTTTTTTGATCGGTTATGCTCTATGGGCAGTTGGCGATGCATTTCAATCAGGAGCATCAGACGCATTGCTATACGATACGTTGCGGGATTTAAGAAAACAAAAATCATACTTAAAAATAAAGGGAAGACTAAAATTAGTCTCCACGGCTACATTATTGATAGGCCTGTTTATAGGTCCGATTTTGTTCGTTGCAGATGTGAGATTCCCATACTTTGCTTATGGAATATCATTATTTCTGGCTTCGTTGTTTTTCCTAGTAATGAAAGAGCCAAAAATGAGAAAGAGTGGCGATTCAATAAAAACCTATTATGTCCAGATAAAGAAAAGTATGAGGTATGCGATGGCCCACAAATTCATAAAATGGCTTGTCTTTTTTTCCATAATCACGGCTATTCCAATGTTCATACTGAATACATTCCTTTTGCAGCCGCATTTGGTTGATATTGGTTTTAATGTAGCAACATTTAGCATAATATTTCCACTTATATATGGTTTAGCTAGTCTGATCTCAGCTTTTGCATATAAAATAGAAGAAAAAGTTGGAGAGAAAAATTCGTTTTTCTTGATTACAATCGCACAGGGAATCATGTTTTTGTTGTTGTGGTTAACAAGAGTGCCCGTGATATTGATTGTAATAATTCTTCTATATGTAAATAGGGACTTTAAAGAAATGATAATTAACAACTATATCAATCATAATGTCAAATCTTCACAGAGGGCAACTATACTCTCTATACAAAGTTTTATTGCAAACATTGGATTTTTAGTTACATCGATAACAGTTGGCGTCATGATAGATTTCATTACTGTCCAGAATATGTTTTTGGCTCTCGGACTATTTACCTTAGTTTTAGGAATCCCGTACTTTTTTAGAATGTATAGATCGAAGTCATAAAGGTGCAGTCCAAATTTTGATATTAATAATCCCGCCCCCTCTTCACGACAATGAAAGACCAAAACTTCTCACTTCTATATTATTTTTGCAAGTTCGACCCTTAGC
>JACQNV010000038.1 GCA_016202865.1 Candidatus Aenigmatarchaeota archaeon | reverse complement strand
TTCTAAATTAAGAAAACTGATATGGATAAAATAATTATTAGGGGTGCAAGAGAACACAATCTCAAAAATATTGATATAGAGATACCTAGAAATAAGTTAACATCTTTGGTTGGACTTTCTGGTTCTGGTAAATCTACAATAGCATTCGATATTATATTTTCTGAAGGACAACGGCAATTTTTAGAATCTCTGACTACTTACGCATCTCGTCTGCTCCAGCGAACTGAGAAACCCGATATAGACGAAATAAAAGGTCTGTCCTCAACTATAATGATTGAACAGCGTCAAATGAGAGAAAGCCAGCGTTCAACTGTTGGAACTGCAACTGAACTTTACACTTATCTAAGGCTGCTTTTCTCTAGAGTGGGTGGCAAGTTAAGTGCTGGGCATTTCTCATTCAATAACCCACTAGGTGCATGTAAAAAATGCAGTGGAATAGGAACTGAAGTTTCAATTGATCCAAACTCTTTGATAGATTTTGAGAAGACACTAAACGAAGGCGCAATTAGACATACCCTATACAAACCAGCTGGGCGATATATGAACATCTTGAAGACAACTGCAAAATTAGACTTTGATAAGCCCATCAAAAACTTCTCCAAAGAACAGCTTAATTTTTTGTTATATTCGCCACAAATCAAGCTTCAAAATTCTTCCCAGGGATTTGTTCAGTCATATAGCTGGGAAGGGATTGTAAATCAGTTAATAAAACGTTCGAATGATTCGAGAGGAATTTCAGAAACTAAATCCAAAACTGATGCTAACTTCTGGATAACCAAACCCTGTTCAGTGTGCAACGGTTCGCGATTAAACGAACTTGCGCTTTCAATAAAAGTAAATGGTAAAAATATTGGATACTATTCCAATCTTCCTATAATAAATCTCATAGACGAAATAGAAAATATTGAGGGTCCAATAGCTAAACCCATAATATTGAGAATGACTGAACTGTTAAGATTTTTAATTGATGTTGGAATTGGTTATGTAACTCTTAATCGTTCTCTTGGTACGCTTTCAGCCGGTGAAGCCCAGCGATTAAAACTGGCTCGCGAACTTGGAAGCTATTTGATCGAAACAGTTTACATTCTCGATGAACCAACAGCTGGCCTTCACCCACGCGATACCAATAATATAATTAAAATTTTGAAGCGGCTTAGGGACTCTCAAAATACTGTAATAGTAGTAGAACACGATTCAGATGTTATGCTAAACTCGGACCATATAATTGAGCTCGGCCCTAAAGCAGGGAAATATGGGGGAGATATTGTTGCAACAGGAACGCCACAAGAATTAATGAAAAACAGTAGTTCTCTAACCGGCAAATATCTTAGTGGAAAAATAAAAAGCGATATTAAAGGGTTTGATAGAAAACCAAAGGGGTTCTTAAAAATAGAAAATGCAAATCTTCACAACTTGAAAAATGTTTCAGTTAACATCCCAACTGGAGTTTTCACAGTTGTTACTGGTGTATCTGGTTCTGGAAAAAGCACATTGATCAACGATGTGTTTGTTAGAATGCATAATGATAAACTGGTTTTCATAGACCAGTCCCAGGTTGGGGCGTCGCCAAGAGGCAACATAGCAACTTATACAGGAATATTTGATATAATTAGGAATTTGGTCGCAAAAGAAAGTGGTGCAAATAAATCATTATTCAGTTCCAATAGCAAAGGGGCTTGTCCTGATTGTGAAGGTTTGGGTTACAATAAAGTAGACATGCATTTTATGGCTTCTGTAAAAGTTATCTGTGAAACATGCGAAGGTAAGAAGTATACCAAAGAAGTCCTCGAACATAGGCACAAAGGAAAGAATATAAACGAAATCCTAAATATGACCGCAGAGGAAGCGATAAAGTTTTTTGATGATGTAGAACTTAAGAGAAGATTGCAGATATTGGTTGATGTTGGTTTGGATTATTTGAGTATTGGCCAAACATTAGATACTTTATCTGGAGGAGAATCGCAGAGATTAAAACTTGCAAGCAAGCTGCATAAGAAGGGCGAGTTCTATGTATTGGATGAACCAACTTCTGGTTTGCATTTTGCTGATGTAAATAAACTACTGACTTTACTTCATAAACTTGTGGATAGCGGAAATTCGGTTTTGGTAATTGAGCACAATCTTGATGTCATAAAATCTGCTGATTGGATAATTGATATGGGTCCGGAGGGCGGGGATAATGGAGGCGAGATAATAGCAGAAGGAACGCCTGCCGAGATATCGAATATTAAGAAATCATATACGGGTCAATACCTGAGAGATTATCTTAAGTAGAGATCATCGAACTCAACAACCTTTATATTTACAACATCCAAAAACTAGTTAATGAAAACGGTGGCCGTTGTTTTTGTTGCTTTAGTTTTATTTGTGGGTTTAGCTAGCCTTGCACAAGCGCAAACGACCCTTACAAAATGTACAACAGCTGCCGATTGTTATAAAGCCGGTTCTTCTTACTGCACTTGTAACGGAGCTGAAAAACCTTATTGTTTAGATGGTGAGGACTGGAGAGTTAACTATTACCACTGTTCTAAAGGAGTCACATCAACTGATTTAGAAGGATACTATTGCGTCAAAAGCTCTTCAACATCATCCCAACCCACCCAATACATATGCGACAATGGTAAATCAGTAAATAACAACGGATATGAAAATGGCGTCTGGGCAGGTCCTGGTGTTGACTCGTGTCTTGATGGAAAAGACAATGATTATGATGGTTCAATAGATTGCAGCGATTCTGATTGCGCTCAAGCAACATCGTGCCTTACATGTGAAAGCGGACAGCTTAAAGTTGGTCAATGTTCTTTGACGCAAAGGGGCCTTTACTGCCAATCAAGGAATAATCTAGTGGACAGATGCTCTTCTTGTGGTTGTGCCGATCTTTACTACTGCAGTTCTAACGATAAATGTGTAAGGGATAATCCACCAACAATAGTGGCTTCTATCACACCATCTTCAAATTTTGCCGGCCTTACATTTACCTTAAATGCAACAATAAGCGATGACAGGGGAATATCATCTGCCTCATGGAAAGGCGATAAAATATTCAAAGACGGATTAGTAATTGGTTGCGCAGGTACATCTTGTTCTTACTCAACTCCAATATCAACATACATCAGCGGAACACACACAATAACAATAAATGCAATAGATAATATCGGCCAAAAAACAGAAAAGACATTAACGATGACAGTCAATTCATGTTTATCCAATTCAAACTGTGGCACAGATGAATGGTTTGGTGACACCTTCTGCGGTATCTACAACAACACGAATTTTATTTATCAATATCACAGGGTTGCAAGATGCAATAGCGGTGGTTGTGAAACAGGAACAGGGACAGATCCAAAGATACCATGTCAACAAGGTTTTATATGCCAGCACAAGACCAATATACCTGGTTCCACACCAAAGGATGCTGAATGTGTTCTGCAACCAACACCTACGCAAACATCATCGCCTACACCAATTCCAACACAAAGTCCGACACAATCACCAACCCCAACAATATCCACACAGCCTACAGTGATTTGTGCATACAATTCTCCAATAACCTCAAAGTGCGAGTGTTCTGGCTCTAATTTTTCAACTGGTTACTGTTGTTCAGCAGCAGACAGCACAGGCAGGCAAAGCATATACCAATCATCTGTTCCATGTTCAATACAGCCGCCAGTAGTTCCACCTGTTATAGTTAATCCGCCAAACACCAGAGCCACATGCGACATAGATGCAGATAACGATGGAAATAAGTGTGATCTAAATTTAGGAGAATCTGAGGTGAGCTGTTCATCTGATTGTGGAGTATCCAGCGGTTACGCAAATGGTTGCGGAATAGAAGCAGGCGGTTATTGTGGTGATGGTTCATGCAACAGAAATTGTAATGTGCAGGAAGATTACTGGAACTGTCATCTCGATTGCCCAAAACCAAGCACCAGCCCAACACAACAACCGGAGCGACCAACAGTTACAGCCCAGCCAAGCGAAAGGCCAACACCACCAAGAGAGCCTTTGAGATGCGGTACAATTGCCGGCCTTACATGCCCTTCAAATTATAGATGTGATTATGGTGGAAGAAGTTCACTACCTTATCCAGATGCAGGCGGTCTATGCATTTTTGAGCCTGTTAGGGAAAGGCCACAGGGAAATCAAACCACAAACTCCTGCAATTCAGATTCACAATGTGGTTGGTATTCTGCAAACGGTTGCCCAGAGGGGGGAGCTTTGTGGAGATGTGGAACAACCGGATCCAGAAATGTGTTATCAGAAATCGCTTCAAATCAGCAATGTTCAAGTGTTCCTGTTTCGAAACCAACCCAATCTTGTGGTTGTGTCCAGAATAGCTGCGCTGCCTTTGAAGGTCAGAAGCCAGTGTTTTCACCAAGGCCAACAGGCGGACCTGTAAGTGCAAACCAAACTGAAAGTGTTATAGCTCCAGAAAAACTTTTGGGGCTTGTTATAGATATAGAGCAGTTAAAAGTTAGGTTTGATTATCTAGCCAAGAGGATGCAGCAGCTCGCAAACTATTATACATCCATAAACAATTCAGCCAGTTCAGAAACTTGGAGCGAAGCGTCATCAATTTTGACAGCTGAAATTTCAAACATAGAAGCACTTAAGAGCAAAATAAAGCAGAATGTTGAAAATTTCACAAAGCCTTTGTTGCAGTCAGCGAAGTCCGATCTGGCCAAAGTTGTGGGCGCTTTAGACAGAGTTTTGGATGTGGCTTTAAGGGGAGCATAATATGATTAAAAGAAAAACAAACCAGAAAGTATATCGGGGTGTAATAGCTGTTTTAGTTTTGATAATTGTTGTGTTGTCTGCAGTGATAATGCAGAATGGCGGGAAACAACAAACACAGTCGCAGTTGCCGTCTGTGGAGAGCGACATCAAGACAACCAGCCAAGCAAAGGCAGCTTCAGACGAGACACTAACTTCTATTTCAGAAATCAAAACATTGCTTGATGGAATGAACGATGTTCTAAGCGAGAAGTAAGTTTATATCTATACGCAATTAAATTATCTAATGATAATCACAATAGCTGGTAACCTAGGTTCTGGAAAATCTACTGTAGCAAAAATTTTAGCAGCAAAGCTTGGCTACAAACATTATTCAATGGGCGACCTCCAGCGCAGCATTGCGAAAAAGAGAGGCATCACGCTTGTAGAGCTGCAAAAACTGGAAGAGCAAGACCCGTCAATCGACAAGGAAGTTGATCAGACGCAGATTGATCTCGGAAAAAAAGAGGACAACTTTGTAATTGATTCGCGTATCGGTTGGCATTTCATACCGCACTCTATAAAAGTTTTTTTGAAAGTTTCAGATGAGGCTGCTACCAAAAGAATATTTGACCAAAAAAGGGAGGATGAAAAATATAATAAGACGCTTGAGCAAACATTGAAAGGCATAAGGGACAGAAAGTCAAGCGAGACAAAAAGATTCAAGGAAAACTATAATGTTGATTATGAAGATGTCTCTAATTATGATCTGGTTGTCGACACCACGCAAATAAAAGCAGAGCAGGTAGCTGAAAAAGTTCTAGTTTTTGTGAAAAAGAAGAAGTAACTATTCCTGCGGTTCCAAAAACAACCTCTCTCTGGCATACTCAGATTCCTGAACAAGTTTTGAAAACTCCAAGCTTTCTGTGCTGAAAAACTCCCTATCTTTCAGCTGGCCGTCGGGCCTAAATTCAGCATGATAAGGTTGTCTCCACTGCTCATTTTGGCCCAATTGTTCTATCCTGCCTCTAATCAAAAAGGCCAGATCTCCAACAACACCATTCCTAACATAATTTTTCAAAACAACCTCTGAATATCCATGGCAAAAATTTGAGGCTTGAACCGCACCATCTTTGGACGAAAAAAACTCAGGTTCACATTCTGGCCTGTAAAGCGAAGCTCCAATATATACGCTTCCAGCAACAAATAGGCAAGTACCAACTATCTCCAATCTCTCCGAGTGCCTTTTGGTTTGATCTAGAAATCCCTGTCTCAAGCGCTCAAATAAACTCATTCTAGAAATAGTGTGCGAAAGTTTTTATACTTGATCATTCTGGGGAGCCGAAAACTCCCCCTTAGGCATATAACCCAATTCACGCATCAACTTTTCAGGCGCACTAACATCTATTTCTGTTGGGTTTATTGGATCAAATCTTGCAGAAAGAGTAAAAAGAGGATCGCGTTCAAACATGGCCTGATAAACATTTTTTGCATCTGACCTGGTTAGTTTTAGAAGTTCCCCATCTGGTCCAATTCTTACATATATTGTCATATCTATCCACTATTCAAAGCACCTACACCTTCCCACAAGGCGTGGACTAAGGCGTTTTTGTATGCTGCATCAGCCCTTTCTTCTCTTGTGGGTTCGCTGCCTGCTGGTTGAGTAACTGGCTCTGCTTTGCGTTCAACTGGAAGATATCCAAGATCACGAAAAGAACTAGAAAGAGCGTTGTGATGCCTATCTGATGGAAGACCCACTATTACTCCATAGTGCCATCCAAGATTTTTACTAAAAGACGCTGGATCTAATTCTACATCGTAATCAATCTCTATGGGTTTGCTTCTAAGCATATCAATAACTTCTTGTGCATTAACACTTTCATGGCCTTTACTATATGTCCTAAAAACTAAATCTGGCATAATTATCCCCCAACATCAGAACCAGCGTCCATTGAAATGTTCAAATTCTTTCTCAAGACGCGGCCAGCATCGCGGATGAATTTTCTGACATATTCCCTTTGATGTAAAATCTGACCTTTCTGCAAATCCAAAATCTTACCTTCCTTGACAAGCTTTGTCATCTTTTCCAGTTCAAGGAACACATCGAGATACTTCTTGTCCACCAAGCCTTTCTTGATTACATGATCTTCAAACGCCTTTGAAATGTCGCTGTCCTTTGCAGGCATTTTATCCAGGGCCTTCAAAAGTGTGGCAGCTGTCTCTAGCATTATCATATAAGACTTCTCAATCATATTTTCCCTTTTGAGCACCTCAATCTTCATGATCAAATTCTGCATCAGGTCAACAAATTTTTTGGCTTTGTCTATCCATTTATCCAGATCCTGACCAGAAACATCATTCACTTTTTTATGTTCAATGTCTTTCCTAAGCTCTATTATCTCCTCAAGCCACTTGACTTCTTCCTCTTTCATCAGCTTCATTTTTACAACATTGGACCTCAAAGCAGATGGTGCATCACCTGGTCTTGGCGGGTTCCTACCCAAAAACATTAATACAGCCTGAGCAGATTCAAGCATAGCATAATAAAGGTCCTCAACAACCAGATACATTTTTTCACTTTCAACCCTCCTAATCCTTTTGGGGCCTCTTTCAATGTATTTCTCAACCGCTTCCTTGCTTGGTTTTATTTCCCCCAGTTGAAGAAGTCTCTTGATTGGCAAGAAAATATCTTTATCATAAACAGGTATGCCTTCTCTAATAAAATTGAAAATAATTGGATGCCCTTCCCTCACCATTGCCCAGAATTCTGTAAGCAGATAAGGTTGCTGCAAAGAAAGCTGTTTGTGTATCTTGCCTGCGATGTAAACAAGTTCATCCTCGATCGCGTTTCTCATTCCTGGTGTGACCTTCTGCCTTGTGTCATCGATTATAACAAAAACATCAATGTCGCTCTCACCACGCCATTCCTCTCTTGCTGTGGAACCAAACAAAACAATAGACCTTATCAATGAGCCATATTTCTTCAGGGCCTCTTTTGTAAATTTCTTCAGGATCTCAATTCTCTGTTCCTTGCCAACAAATTCCTCCTTATTCTCTGGCTTGCTGTCTGCCTGTTGCAAAGGATCCTGGATAGTAGAAGACTGCGGCCTCTTGGCGCTTTTTATTTTAACATCTGGTTCAGCCCTTTCCTCTCTTTCAAACCCTTCTGAACCATCACCCTCAATTAGTTTTTTCCCCATAAGACCAATAACTTATTTAGATTGCCTATATTTAACTCTTAGGCTGCTTAAGATGGCTGAAAGCCCTGTCTATAGCAGCTGAATATTCTTCCACAACAAACGGTTTTGCAATAAATTCAGCTCCATATTCTCTTAAGGCTTCTATATCTATTCTGTTGCCCTTTGAATCTGGATCGCTACATGCTACTAAAACAGGCATCCCAGTTAATCTCGGATTATCGCTTGCTCTAAGATCAGCTAGCAAAGCCAATCCAGATGGTCCCCGACCTAGTTCATTGTCTGTGCTGAAACCGTCTATATCGTCACGACCATAAAGAGCTGTTCTAGCTTCATCACCATTTCTAGCCTCTACAACATCATATCCCATCCTAGTCAAAATGCGCATTTCAATAATTCTTTGAGCCTGTTCGTCTTCTGCAACCAAGATTGTTGGCCTTTCCTTTACTGATTTTACTTCTACCTGTGGTGCAGGAACCCCAAAAAGGCCCGATGCTGAATTTCTTAAAACTTCATTAAAATATTCTGCTGGAATGGTTCTGTCAATATAAAAAGCCTTACCAAAAGCAGAAACAAATGAACACCCCTGAAATGGTTCAGCACAAATAATCACAGGTAGGCTGCTAGTACTTCTAATTCTTGATAAAACAGCTAAACCATTTTCTTCTGATGCCGAACCAATGTCATAACCTAAAACAGCGCCTCTTAGTGTCTGATCTTGAAGCAATCTTTCACGGGCATCCGCATAAGTAGGAAAAGCGTCTGTTCTATATCCTGCTCCGTCTAGAATAGCCATCTCCCTACCTCTCCACATAGGGCTTCTGTCTACAACAATTACTTGTTTATCTTCCATGTTACCACCTAGCAATAATAACCTATAACATGACTATTTATAAAGGTAACTGTAGCAGTAGAAAATACCCAAAAATGATTACCTAAGCTGACTCTTCTTAAAGGCATCTGCGCGTCCTTTCTCCCTTGCAACCTTAGATAAGAAAGTCCACTCCTCCTCTGGCAATTCCATCAAATCTTTAATTGGATCCATTGTGTGATCCATTATTATCATCAGCTGTCGCTGCGCATCTCCAGACATTCCATCAAGGCCGTAAAACTCGAGGGGAAGCATGTCAGTAGGCACTGGCGGATCTTTTTCAAGGAATTTTGTCATGAGCCTCAATGAATCTATTGATTTTTGGAACGGGTCTTCACCACCACCTCTTTCAAAAACAAGGAACGATGTCCTTTTCACACCCAGACCCGTAACCCTGAGGTTATACAAAAGCTCATATAAAATTGTATCGCCAAGATCTATCGGTTCATGGGGGTGAAGAGGGTTTGGATGATTGGCATGAACAGATATCACAAGTTCACCAAAATCAGGTTTTGTTTTTATATGCTTCCTGCTTTCTTGTAGCGCATCCACGCCATTTGTGGCCAAATGTTCATGGTCGATAATTATCATTATCTTATCTGTTTTTAGGACATTTCTCAAAGTTTTTACAGCTGAGTATATCTGTCTTGGCCTCCACAAAGGATACATGCCTGCATGCTCAGAGCTTCTAGCATCCGGATTCTCAATTCCAATTATCAGATTTTTTGCAATCTTCTCCAAATCCTCCTTTTCTTTCTCCCTGTCTTTCTCAGGCAAACCCTTTACAAGATCAGGTATCTCATCCTTTATGAATTTGTTTTTTATCCAATCAATGGCAGCTGCCATGTGGCCCTCCAGCATCTTTGCAGAAACAACTGCGTAGAAAAATTCCTTGAAGTCCTTATCGTTTTCTGACTCTGCCGTTTTCCAAGCATCATCTAACCAGTCGTTATTTCCATAATCCAGCCCATATTTACCAACGACAACATCTTTGTATTCTTCCACCATTGAAATCCATTGCGGATCCTTTGTGTAAAACAAGTAGTGCGCCATTATGTGATAACCATCTATGATACCAACCACAGCTCGCAGTTCCTCACTATCCCATTCACCGTTTTTGCCTGGCCTTGAAAGCTTTTCAGACAGTAAATTGTCTATTTCCTGTTTTTGTATTTTTGCATTCTCTCTTGTTCTGTCTTCTCTAAGCTGATCCATAACATCTTCTATGAGTTTTTTCATTTCTGGACCAACATCTTTTGAGGTTATAATGCCTTTGCTTAATATAGCATCTATTATAGACTCTATTGTATTGTCAACTGTTTTAGCCACATCTATATTCGGATTTCTCTTTTTTTCCTCAATTACATCCTCTTCTATTAGCTTCCTATTCTTCTTTAAAACATTTCGTAATCTTGACTCGAGTTGTTCCTTATACCACTGCTCTTCCTTTGACTGTATAGAAGTATTAAGTTCAGTTCTTTCATCTCTCTTCAAAATATCATTCATGTAGAGGTCGCCACGCTCTTTGACAAACCAGTCTCTAAGCTTTTTGTTTTTTTGTAAAATGTCAGAAATAAACTTTCCATACTGGTCACAGAATGTCAATGTAAGCTTTCTACCTGCATATGTCATCAACTCGAGCCATATATTCAGGCTGGCATGAAAATCGATATATCCAGCCCCGACAAAAATTGCAGACCTGAGGGATTTTATCATCCTATCGTGAGCATCTCTCCACTCGCCCCTATCCGGCATCTCAAATGGACAAGCAAGATCGCCGTGAAAGTTTATTGTCATCCCCTGTTTTTTTGCCATGTGTCTGATCTGGGTTCCATGAGAATAAGGGACTTCATGCGCAACATCAGCTGGAAGTTCTATACAATCCACGCCTCTGGTTAAAGTATAACCTAATTTTTTTATTGCGTTGGCTAGTTCAGCTGACCTGGCGGCCATGTAAATTCCAGATGTTGTACCAACTCTTAGGGGCATAGTGAACCTGCTAACGGCTGGGCATTAAAGGGATGAAGTTGACCCTGCACAATTGGTCAAAGATCGACTTCAGTCATCTCATGATCAGCGTCAACCCTTTTAATGTGGTTATCCAACTTGGTTAGCTATAACTGTATTATATTTGTTTCTTATTTATTTATCCCAATATAGCCCGACTAAAATCAACACAAACTTAATATTGGTCTGAGGCACCTGGAACTCCAGCCTTCCACTTCAAAAATTGGACAAGCTTGTTGTAAATCTGTCCAGATGGTATCATGTACATTTTTGTAATCCTTTCTGCAAAATTGGTCTCATATGGTCCTGGCCTGAAAAAATATTTTTTGAAGGGACCAAAGATCTTTTTCAAGCCACCGCCGAATTTTTTAAAGCCGCTTCCAACCTTTTTTATCGATTTGAGTTTGTCAACTTTCTCTGGTTCAGGCTCCTGAAACATGGCTTCAACTTCTTTCCTTATCTCATCCTCAACCTCTTTGACACCAATTATGCCTTTGACATATTTGTTAAAAACTTCTTCCCGTGCATCGATTTCCAACAGGAAAACAAGCATGAGGTTCTGGGAAGTTATCCAATGCTTCATTATAAACATTATGTCCTCAACCTCGCCGCCCTTAGGAATCTTGATGATAGATTTGTCTGCAATTATGTGGAAGATCCTGTAATACATATTCTCTTTCTGCATATCGCCATTGTCGTAAGCGCTTTTCAAAACCTTCCTTATCCTAGCCTCATCCATTTTAACATTGTATTTTTCCCCTATTTTCGCAGCCCATGTTCTTACAACATCATCTACAGGGTCGATAACATTGCTTCTCTCTGCCTTGCTCATCTCCGGTGGCCAGTAATTATCAAAAGCAATAAGGCGCATACCGCTGCTAACAAAAGCAGTTCCGAACGCTGGAGCCATCAGGACATTGGATACGATGCCGCTGGGATTACCTCTTAATGCTTCCTTCATCATGTGATACCTTGCAACATAAGGCTTGAGCCATTCCTTATACTCGTGCATGCTTTTCTCTCTTGATTGCACCATATTTTTTATCCTTGCATACCTTTCTTTAACACTTGGAAAAAACAAAGTTTTCCACTCATTGAACAGTTCATTTTTTGTTTTCAGAACATTGGCCTCAGCAATTGTTATTGAGAGCGCTTGCCTGAGTTTTTCCGGATCTTTTTGCGTTTCGTCATCAAGCTTGGACATCCTTATGAAATCAGAAATTATTGTGGGCCATCTTCTGGCCATCGTGACCATTGAGAAACCCTCGCCTGTATGAGCATCAACCCTGTCAATGAACAAAGACCTTAAAACATGCTGATCTGGAGCCTTTTTTTCTTTCTTGTTGCCCTTAGCTTTTATAAAGTAGTCCAATATCTCCTTGTATTTGTTCATGTCGTGGACAAGGAATTCAAAATCAGCAACAGCCTGTGCAGCTGAGGCGAGGCCCTGTTTTATCTCCTTTTCCAGCTTGCCCTTTTGTTCCACCATCAATCCATATGCTTCTGCATGTGCTGGAGATACATCCATCCATTCATCCAATTTTTTCAGTTTATAGCCCCATTTCCACAGTTGGAAAACTAGAGAATAATATAGACCAGAGCAGCCGCCTATGTTTGTTGTGAAATCGAGCATGCCTTGTTGGTTTCCTGGGACAGCCAAAACAGCAGTTCCAAGTTTGGGGGTTCCCCCTGTCTCTGGATCGGTTTCCCTAAAAATATCATCCATTATCATGTCCCCTGTCCATGGTGGCATATAATATTATTTGCTTCGCAACTTTAAAACTGATATACAGACAGTCTGCGCCCTAAAAAAGAACCAATATGAACCCAAAAACCAGGAAAATAAAGCCCATTATAATGGAGCCTATGCTCATATCGTCTGGCTGGTATTTAAGATGGCCCGAGACAGACGGCAAGAAGAAAACCATAAATCCCCCTAAAAAAATGAGCAAGATACCCGCAAGGAAGCCCAGGAGACCAAACATAGTATTAATAATTAACTTCTGCTAAATATAAACAGGCGTTGATTTCCATCCTTTTGCGTAAATATAATGTGGGGATGGAAACCGTAGTTTTGGGGAACGAATCTGTAAATGAGGGATTCCTTAAAACCGTAGGTTTTAAGATGGCAATATTCGCGCGTACCAAATTGACAATATACGATACATGTTTTGCAGAGGATCCAGGAGAGGTAGATCTAAAGTATGTAGGTCCTCATGCAACAGAATTGATCAAAAAATCTTACGAGTTGATAAAATCTGTCTGGAAAGCATCTGATTCTGATATTCAAGAAGAAAATTACAGTTGGGGAAAAGGAGAAGAAGATAAGTTCAGCATGAGATGGTACATGCACAGAGACATAGACAAGTTCACATACTTCTGGATAAGGTTTACTTTAAAGGGTCAAGGAACAGATAAGATGGGAAAAGCCAATTTGGTTATTAGGCCAGTATTGATCACAGAATACCCACAAGATACTGTATGGCAGAGGTCGCTGCTTTATGAGATGATAAGGACTTTTTGGCACAGGGTCTTTTACCATGGGAAAAGAATAGATTATATAGCTGATTGTAGAAACCTGACAGCTTTGTATTCTAAAAAAGTTAAAGACTTCTATAACGAACTTCTAGAGCGAGACAAAGGCTAAATGAGGGAATCGCTAAAATATTAGGTGTTATCATGGCAGCAGAGAAAAAACCACAGAAGAAGAAAGAAAAAAAGAAGCCACCTGCAACTTCTATTGTGCTAAGAGATGAATGCTTGGCTCCATATAAAAGTCTGATGTTGTTTTACAATGGGCCTAACCCCTTTTCAGTTGTGAGCAAAGTTGCAGGCAAATTGGATCTTTATTTCGAAGTGTCTTCATCTGGCTGGGGGGAGCCTGATTTTAGGTGGGATACTTCTGGAGACCCAATTGGTTTTTATGTCAAGTGGTGGGTGAGGAAGCCGTTGAGCGGTTACTCAACAGTAAATTATGATGTTATAGTTCAGGGAGATGAAGGTGCCCAGACAAAGAGGGGAAGGTTCACTGTCGAGATCACAGCAAATGTTGTGCACAAAATCCCCAAAGGCTGGTTCCATAGGAGCATGTGGTGGATTTACCAATATCTCTTCTACAACAAAAGAAGAATGGAATACCTTAAGTTCTGCAGGAAATACTGTTATGGTTTCAGGGAATATCTGAAAGCTGAATACGGCATGACAACCACTTCTGCGAAAGAGCCAGAAATAAAGGACATGAGTTAATGCAAGCACTTAAAAAGCTTTCCATAAAGTATTCATATGAGATATTTATCAACTGTTATTTTGTCTGCTTGGTTAGCTGTTTCAGGGTGCTCACCACAAGAAACAAAGCCAATAAATCCAGTTTCGGGAAGAGAAGCATCATATACACCGTTAAGAGAGTCTTACGGAGAAGCGGCTAAAGCAATTGAAGAAAATAGAAACAGACTATTTGGTATATTGCTAGATCCTAATGCGCCTCAAAGCGCAAAATATCATGCAGATGTTCTTATTGGAGATTCTATACAACTTGAAAGAGATCTAAGGCAACTTCAAAGAATGGAAAGCGAATGGCCATATAATCGAAAGCAGCCAAAAAACAGCGAATAATTCTCAAACTTAAATATAGTAATATTGCCCCTTTTCTTTTTGCTCTCTGTCCAAAACAGAGTCTTGTTTATTTGCTCGTGGTCTGCCTGTTTGCGGGTCGCGCCTGAAAGTGATCCCCACCCTTTTCAAAAATCTGTTCATCCCATCCTTCAGGTTTTCTGGTGGATTGCCCACACCCTCAATTGCTGGCCTGCCATCAAACACCATCAACCTATTCGAGACGCTGTCAATAACCTGCAAATCATGATCAACTACAAAGCCCGCAGTCCCTCTTGTTTTGGTCCAGTCATCCAAAACCCTTGCCAAAATCAATCTTTGCTCAACATCCAAAAATGCAGACGGTTCATCAAGCAATAAAATATCGTGGTCCCTCGACAGAGCCGCCGAAATAAAGACAGCCTGCAGTTCGCCACCTGAAAGTGTTTTTACTTTTCTGTCAGAAAGCCTATCAACTTTTAGCATGTGTATCATGTTTTGTGTTTCTGTTGTGTTTCCAATATAATCCCTGACAATCATCTCACCCTCCTCTGCTGAAAAAACAAGTCTTTGCGGCTTGTATGAAAGCTTCAGCTTCAATTGCTTTCCTTTATCCGGTTTTATTTCTCCTGCAAGCATATTTACAAAAGTGGTTTTCCCAATGCCGTTGGATCCAAGGATACCGATTATCTCACCCTGGTTTAGCGAGCCGGAAGAGACCTTAAGTTTAAATGTGGAAAAGGTTTTTTCAAATTCGTCAAAATCGTATAGCGGTTTTTTCTTTTCCGGAGACTTCGCAACCCTGCTAAAAACAATTGGCTTGTCCCTGAATCTGACATTGTCCTCTTTTATGTAACCGTCCAAATATGTATTTATTCCAACCCTCACACCCTGCGGCGGCGAAACTATACCAAACACACCTGGCGAGCCATATAATATGTGCACCTGGTCAGCCAAATAATCCGCAACAGCAAGGTCGTGGTCTATTGTCATCGTATAGGGTTTCTGTTTGCTGTTTTCATAACCGCCTTCTGCAAGCCTTCTTATCTCCTTCGCAACCAAAAATCTCTGCTCAACATCCAGATAGCTTGTGGGCTCGTCAAAAAAATAAAAGTTCCCACCTTTAATTATTGTGGCTGCAATTGCAATCAGTTGAAGTTCTCCGCCAGAAAGTTCCTTCATGTTTTTTTCAAGCAGTCTTTCCAACTGAAGGTTTTTTACAACGGAATCGAATCTATTTTCCTTGTCAACTTTTTTCAGGAGCTCTGAAACTTTCCCAGAAAACATTTTCTGCAAAGCATCGATGTTTTGTGATTTGTAGCCGACCTTAATATTTTTTATATTTTCTAAATAAGCCTGAAGCTCTGTGCCCTTGAACTGTTCTATAACTTCCTGCCACTCAACTTGTTTTTTCCCCCTGTTTGGTTTGAGGTTTCCAGACAAAATATTCAAGACAGTTGATTTTCCAATTCCGTTTGGTCCGACCAATCCAACAACTGCGCCCTGTTTTGGTATTGGTAACCTGTATAAAGCGAAAAGATTTGTTCCATATCTGTGAATTGGATCCTCATCAAGAGCGGCTGGCAGATTTACAATCTGTATAGCCTTGGGGTTTGCTTTCACACATATTCCGCAGCCGATGCATGTGTTTTCATCTATTGTCAATGTTTTGTCCTCTGGCGCAACACCTATACAGTCAACACCGCTTCTGTTTATTGGGCACAAGCTCTGAATAAATAAAGATTCCTGCCTGTCTTTAATCTCCTCATTATCCACAACAGCAATTCTTTTTGGTTTAGGCATAAGTAGCCTATTTGCTTGCCAGTCTAATCCTATCTTTGTATAAAATAACTAATTTATTTTTAATTGGTTCTAAGTCCGTATTTTCTAGAAACTTTTTTAATATAGCGTTTACATTCTCATGTGTTTGGTCATCCAGATATAGGACTATAACAGAAACTTTTTTTCCTTCAGAAAAATAATAAATTTCACCAAAATCTTTATCAAATGTTATTACCGTTCTGCCTTCTCTTTCTGCTACGCCAAAAATTTCCTCATCTTCCTTTCCACCTAACCCAAAATCCGCTAAACCTTTAGCATCAAAACCTAAATCTTTGAGGAAGGAGAGTGTTTTTGGGCTGATGTTTTGATCTATAAGAAATTTAGGCTTCCAGTTGTCTTGTCTCTTCATATCTCATATGTTTTGCGGCATATTCTAATGCTGCCTTAACATCAGCCTCTTCAAGGTCTGGATAATCATCAACTATCTGTTTCATGGTTTTTCCATGAGCCACCAAATTTAAAACTAAATAAACCGGTATTCTAGTGCCCCTGATCACCGGTTTTCCAGCCAGTATTCTAGGATTTGTTATTATTCTTTCCATATTTAATCATTGTTGACAGGCTTATAAAGGCTTTCCACTATACAGTTTTGGTTTTGTGTGAGGATAATTAGTTAGTACATGTCAGTATTTATTTGAATTAGAATCTATGGGTCAAAAACAGTTTACAATAGTGCTTGCATGCTCTCGTACTCTTCTTTTGGAATAAAACAAGCAAGAGATTTTCTCAAATCGCGCAGTGTGTAAAAATGTTCACCAACTTGAAGGGATTCGTAGTCATGCAAACGCTCAAATATGTTGACTGCATCCTGATCCAAATAGACAAATGCAGGAGACCTGCCTTCGAAATCCACAATATAACCCAAGTCTCTACCATCCATCGACCTTACAAAATCTGACATAACAGTAATAGTGGCGAGTTAATTTTATAAATTGATTAGATAAGAAATTGGAGGATTTCCCTCAAATCTTTCTGCCCTTCTGGCTGGTTTATGGAATGCGTGCAGACGGCCTGAAGCTCCTTGTGCGCATTGAAAGCAATAGACAAGCCAACTTCTTTTGCAAGAAATTTGTCATTATACCCGTCGCCAACAAAGGCACAGTCTTCTGGTTTCACTTCATATTCCCTGATCATCAGCCTCATGAAGTCGACCTTGCCTTCAAAATCGCAGGGCATAATATTCCAGTGTGAAATCTTTTCATCCTCGTCGAAAAAAACTTCGCATGCAGCAAACACATGGTTTATTTTCAAATCGCGTATAGCTCGGTTTGCCTGGTTTTTAAAACCGCCTGATATAACCACTGTTTTCAAACCCATTTCCCTAATCTTGGCGAATGTTTCTTCTGCGCCTTTTGTGTAAGGTATTTTGTGGACAAAATCATAGAATGTTTTCATTGTCAACCCTTTTGTTTTGTAAAAATTTAGGTCATGTTCAGCCCAATGTATGTATGTTTTGAACTGTCCGGCTTTCCACATATCCTTTCCTTTTCTATCCCATTCATGGCCTTCCGGACCAAATGACTTGTTGAGCATTGCCCATACACTGGCCGCCTCAAAAATAACACCATCCATGTCAAAAAAGACGAGTTTTGTTTTAGACATAATTTCTTAGAAAATTACATACAACTCTCCCAGTAGAAACTCCAAGACCGACATAAACTGGATTTAATCGTTCGTATCCTTTATAGGTCTCAAAAATTCTATTCGATATGACCGCAGATCCAGCCGCGGAAAGACCAACAATAACCTCTAGTGGAAATGAGTCTAAATCGCCTAAAATACCAAGTGCTACGCCGGAAGCAAAACCAACACTAGATGAGTATGTTCTTCCCATATCAGAGATTACAAAAGAAATAATTTAAAGCTTATTAGTCGACATATTGCTTGGCACATCTCTTAAATATAGTTTTATATAAATAACAATTATCCTTCACATATGATTAAAGATGTTGTACAAAAAGGGTCTGATATTCTGAGACAAAGATGTAATCCTGTAACCAATTTCCTTTCTATCCAGGGAGTTATTGATGATCTTATTGAGACTATAGCGCATTTAAAAACCACATATGGATTTTCTAGGGGAATCGGTCTTGCTGCTCCTCAAATTGGAGAACTTGTCAGAATATCAGTTGCAGAATATAAAGGACAACAATATGTATTAATCAATCCTGAGATTGTAGAAAGATCAGAAGATAAACAGCCTATACGCGAAGGATGTATTAGTTTTTTCCAATATAGAGCAAAAGTTCCAAGAAATACAAAAGTAAAAGTTCGTGCATTTGATAGACAGGGTGAGGAATATTTTATCGAAGGAGAAGGAGATTTTGCAATGTTACTACAACATGAACTAGATCACCTTGATGGAGTGCTGTATATCGATCATCTCCCCAATGGTGAAAATGACATGTATCTTTCTAATGAAGTTTGAAATTGGGGCGCCTGCGTCATACGCTAGATTTCTCTGTTTATTGATTAAAATATAGGTCCTATCGGACTCGACTAACACAGCTTTTTTGTTTCCAGCATCTTCTTCATCGGTTCCCAGTAATGTTCGTGCCAGCCGTCGCTTATTGCTTTTGCATGTTCTTGCGGGACGCCGATTTGGGTAAAAGTTAGTTTTGTGCCGCTCTTAATCTGTTTTAGAGAAAAGGTGACTACAGAATAGTGGTCTCGCGGCCAGTCTCCACCCCTCCACTTCTGAACTATCTTCTTGTATTTCACAAGTTCCAGGTTGACACCTTCTATATACCCATCATATGCAGAAAACTTGCCGCCAACCTTGTTACTCATCTTTGCCTTAGAGCCAGTGAATTTAGAGTGCAGCTTAGAATTCATCAAGGCTTGATAAACCTTTCCTGGGCTGGTCTTGAATGTTACGGTTTGCTTTATGGCTTTAGTTTTCATATCAACTAGCTTTTATCTTTTTGACCAGCCTGCTAATCTTTTGTTCTGTTGTTTCCTGCCTGACCTCGCCTTCAAATCCAATGTCTACATCCTTGCCTAGGAGGGTCTTGGCCACAGAAGTGAAATCCTTTAAAGGAAATGGTAACCTGCTGTTGGCTGGGATAACAACCTTGTATTTCTCTCCTTTTGGAGTGAAAACCGTGTTTAAACTTAGGATAGGAACTGGAAAAAGGACATTTTGGAGGAAATTTCTGGGATCCTCAGATCTTTCAACAATTTTAACCCGCTTTCCAGTGAGGGATGTTATTTTCTTGACAACTGAACCACCCTTTCCTATGAGAGCCTGGGAACTGCCCACGCCACATATTAGGAGGAGGGCGTTTTGGCTAGATATAACACCGTTAATTGCGACACTGCTTAGCGATTTGGCCTGTTTGGACTCTTCGAGTAAAAGCTTGAGAATGTCTAAAAACTCCTTGGAAACCTCGCCAGAATCAACCTTGGATTTGCAGGAAGTGCATAAAATGTCTGACTTCAAACACATTTCGCATAAGGGGGTTTTCATATCTATAATGTATACACCAATATAGTTTAAATAGTGGAAGGACAAGCCGAGAATCGGTTTGATGTTGCTACCTATATATAAAGATTTCATCTGGAAAGGCTTATAAAGGGGTGGTGATAAATCTATTACTATGACAAACCTATTAAACATAGAAGCAGTCGTTAAAAGCAAAAAGCAGAGCTTAGGTATGTCAGTAGCCGTGCTATTACTAGCAGCTGTGTTGTTTACAGCTTCAGGTGCATTAGCATGGTGGGTATTAGATCAACCAGCAGCAGCATCACTCGCAGGAAGCACATTTGCTGCATTCCACAACCAACCTTTATTGAATGCAGTAGCTGGAGTTTTCTTGGTGGTGTTCCTAGGAGGACTTTTCCTAGCCTTTATACACAAATCAATCCTTAAGAATTTAGGCGGAAAGGGAGGATATGGACAAGGACTTACAGCAGTAGCATATTCAGCATTCCCAGTGTCTCTAGGATCTTTACTAGCAGCTATAGTAGGATGGCTACCATTAGTTGGCGGCCTTCCATTGATTGCTTTACAAGTATTGCAATTCGTGGCATTCATACTATTTGCAGTGTTAGCCGCATGGGGATTCTCAGCATTTTACAGGGCCACAAAAGATCTATTCACAGTAGATGCCGTAACATCATTCGTTGGTGTTGCACTTTTGGCTCTCGTATTAGCAACAGCAATGGGAGTCACACCATTAGGAGCTAGTTTAGTAAATGCAGTAGTAGCTGGACCTGTCGGATTACCAGGCTGGGGATTACCAGTTGTTGGTGTCTAATTAGGTTATCTAGCCAATTACCCATTTGAAGGTCGAAAATGACTTCTGTCATTTTCCATCCTTTATTACTGGCAAACTTTCACCTTTTTCTTTATTTTATTTTATCTTCTCAGATGTAGGTATATACTACCATCTTCTTTTAGAAAAGGACGGAAGAAATAGAGACGATGAAGATTCTTTAGGATTTGGATATGGCGGACTAAGAATATTTTTAATCAAAATATATTACACACTTTTCTAAACTGCACAAGGAACTAAATTATCCAAGCTGAAACGCCTGGCTATTTCTTTTTCAACTTTCAATTTGTATCCTTTAATGCGCTCCCTATATTTTGGTTGCCACTCAGACCAAGGCGGCGCATATGGAAGGTCATCTTGGCATTCAATTGGGTTTTGAACAGCTCTCCTAAACCTATCTATTCGTTCTTTAATCGCAATTAAGTCGCCAATAGCATGCGCAAAATCTACATCTGAATATGTTTTGTGAAAGTTTTGGCCTGGTTGTGGCCATAAGCAGTCATGGGTGCCAGTACTTGTATTAAAATGATGATCGCCAACAACTCCAACTACAACCTTTCTTCCATCCCCTAATAAAACAAAAGCTTGTTCATAAGGTATCCCTGAACCGCCACCGCGTGTGGTTCCGCATGCATTCATTCCTCCAGAGCCGCCACCTCGAGCTTTCCATTCACATCCATATCTAATCACACCAAGCCTAACCCTGGTTTTTGTTGTCCTTGTTCTTCTTTCTTGTCTGCTTGTGAAAAAACCTCTAACCTCAACTGTATGTTCATCTGTTTCCTCAATTGTATATTCCCTAGTTTCCAATTCTCTTTTCCTTTTCTCGTATTTCTGAAGCTCTAATTTTCCCAAATCACGCCTTATCTGTGGAACTATAATCTCCTCTATATATCTACCTACTAGAGGTTCAACCTGCCTTGTTAGGAAGCCTGCAGGATCTTGTTTTGCTTCAAGTTGCTGTTTAAGCCTTTCCCTTTCCCTCAATAAAGCTTCTTCTTTTCTTTTTTGCTCATCCTGCTCTGCCTTTTCCCTTAATTGTGCTTCTGTTCTTTTTGCCTCCTCTAATTTTCTTTTTGCACCAAGTTCATCAAAATGCTCTAACTCGTAGCGCAGTCTTTCAACATCCCTTTCCAAATCAGTAACATGTGCTGTCATATTTCATAATTGTGTATATGCTTTAAAAGTAGAAGATCAGCGAAATTACAGTTATAATATTTCAATTCTAATATAATCTATGAGAC
>JACQNV010000035.1 GCA_016202865.1 Candidatus Aenigmatarchaeota archaeon | reverse complement strand
TAGAAATAGCAACTTTCATCAAGAAATCTGGCGGAAGTGCAACTATACTGGAAGAGAAATTAATGTTTTAATAATTTATTCAGGCCTTGTCATCGTTTTTGCTATCAACAAGCTTATTTAGCCTTGCACTAATTTCAGTTATCTGGTCGTTTATTTCTTCTAGTTCAGTTTTCAACTTCTTTTTATTTGATGCAGCAGATTTTCCAGTTCCTATCTCCTTTTTCGTTTCCTCAAATCCAGTCATTATCACTCCTATAAACAAATTAAGAACAACCATCGTACCGAGTAAAATGAAGACAATGAAATAAATGGGAACAAAAAAAGAGCCCCCTTGATTTTCCATTATTTCAACCCAGCCTTCAAGTGTTATAATCTGGAATAGCGTCAGCATCGCAGTTCCCAAAATTTTTAGGATCATTTTCTCCGAACAGGTGGTTTCCAATAGTGGCAAAAAAATAAAAGAGAATAAAAAGTAAAATTGCTATATACCCCATTGAGGGCATACTCTTTATAAGAGCTCCTACTAGAATCTGCAATCGCGGTATAGCAGTTACAAGTCTTAATACTCTAAAAACTCTTGCCAATCTTAATATTGCAGCAAAGCCCCCGCCAAAAGGCAGGTAAAAAACCACGGTAATTAAGAAATCAAAAATGTTCCACGCACCCTTGAAGAAGTTCCAGGGTTGTTTTCCGAAAGCGGCTATTCGTATAAAAATCTCAACGGTGAAAATGCCAATTATTATCATATCAAAAATCCCAAATAACCCACGATAACTTTTACTGATGTCTGGATATGTTTGTATCCCAACAAACACGGCCGCAAATATAATCACAAACAGAATGAAATTCTGAAACGTGTTTAGGTCTGCAATTCTTTTAAAAATATTGGCCATGTTCTTTACATATAATTAAATCTAAAACTTTAAAAGTTCATTACTGCTTCAATAGCTTTATTAATTCTTGTCACATCAGGAATATAATAATTCTCCAACTTCGGCAATGGTACCGGTATGTCGTATCCAGTCACCCTTTCTACAGGAGCTTCCAAATTCAACAACGCCTTTTCATTAATGCTCGCAACAAGTTCAGCACCGTATCCGCACGTTCTCGGTGCTTCATGCACAACAATGCATCTTCCAGTTTTTTTCACAGAATTTATCACAGTTTCCCTGTCAAGCGGGTACAATGTCAACAGATCAATGATTTCTATAGAATATTTTCCATTCAATTGAGCGATAGATTCTCTCACCAGCTTCTGCATCGCGCCCCATGCTATCACTGTTATATCGCTTCCTTCCTGCACAACTTCTGCTTTGTTTAGCGGAATCGTATACTCCTCTTCGGGAACCTCCTCCTTTATCGCACGATAAACTCTTTTGGGTTCAAGGAACACTACAGGATCAGGATCACGTATCGATGATATCAATAACCCTTTTGCGTTGTAAGGGCCTGACGGCGCAACAACTTTTATCCCAGGTATATGGGTGAAGAACGCCTCCAAAGATTCTGAATGATGTTCCAATGCCCTAATGCCACCTCCATGGGGCACTCTGAAAACAAGGGGCACATGCCACTTTCCTTGCGACCTCTTCCTCATTCTTCCTGCATGGTTGTAAATGTTATCAAGCATCGATATGGAAAATCCGTCAAATTGCACTTCAGGTATCGGTTTCAATCCGGCTATAGCCATTCCTATTGCGGCGCCGATGATTCCAACTTCCGCTAATGGGGTATCAATCACGCGATTGTCACCGAACTGCTGCCATAATCCTTCGGTGACTCTGAACACACCACCATCTTTTCCTATATCCTCTCCCAACAAAACTACACTAGAATCTTTTTCCATCTCTTGCTTCAATGCAAGATTGATTGCTTGAACTAGATTCATTATTGTCATGGCATCACTCGAAGTCCTTCCTCTGCTCCTCTATCTCGGGGGGAAGCTCTGCATAAACATTATCAAACATCACAGTCGGCGGCATCTGTGTCGCGGATTCGAACTTGGCAACGGCTTCTGATACTTGGCCCTTTGCATCTTCCAATGTCATCTGTTCATATGCACTATTCCAAAGACCTTCGCTTTCCATGTATTTTTTCAATCTCTCTATCGGATCTTTTCTTTTCCATTCCGCGACCTCTTCCTCGCTTCTGTATTTTTTCCAATCGTCTGCTGTAGTATGATTTTGCAATCTGTACGTGTAACATTCAATTAGTGTGGGACCCTTTCCGGATCTAGCCTTTTCTATCGCGTCCTTCACAATTTTGTAAACTCCAAAGATATCATTTCCATCCACAAGTACGCCTTCAATTCCGTATGCAATTGCCTTTTGCGCGATCGTCTCGCTTGCGGTCTGCATCGTCCTAGGAACAGATATGGCCCATTGATTGT
>JACQNV010000037.1 GCA_016202865.1 Candidatus Aenigmatarchaeota archaeon | reverse complement strand
GTTTTATTCAATTGATTCTGCTCAAACAAAAGCGTACATTTCTGATTTGTCTACAAAACAAACAAGAGCTACAGCGATAGGAGTCTATAATTTAACAACAGGAATAGTTTATCTCCCTGCATCAATAATCGCAGGACTTCTATGGAAATATTTAGGACCACAATACACGTTCGGGTTTGCAGCACTGGTTTCTTTAATTGCACTTATTGTTTTTGTCGTTAAGATGAATACTCGGATTTATTCTCGAGCTTGATTTGAGTTTGCTAATTCTGCAGGAAAAGATTTGACAGAAAAAATGAATAAAATATGGTCCCCTCTGGAACTTAAATCAAAGAATAAGTTTGGTCTGAAAGGATTTATTGCGTATCCCTTTACGTGGATAGATGTTGATGTAGGTGGTAAACCCAAAACATCAAGAGATTTAGATTTGTTTGCTAGAAAATCTATAGATGTTAGTGATGATATTCTCAATATAAAAGTCCAAGTAGAGGTTTTCGCTAGTTGTAAAAGTAGGGAAAATTATTTATTTTTCCTTTTCGATAAATCGCACCCTGAAGTGATACAGAAATTTCCAATAGTATTCGCCTCAGACCCATTAGTAGATTACTTTTCTGTAAAAGATGTATCTGAACTTAATTTTCCAATATGCGTAGATCACAGTATACAAGCTTTCAATGTAGTGAGTAGTGACCCTAGCACCAAACCAGTGGATCAAGAGGTGAATAAAGCAACTGAAGAAGTTTTGGATTTCATGGAAGATAGGTTTAGGAATTATGAAAATAAAAATCGAATAGGTCAGAGTTTATTGGAGATGCAAATACCTTACGAAATAATATCTAATATATCAGAAAAGTTTGGGAAAAATGGTGAGCTTTCGAATATTAAATCTGCATTATATAAAATGTCTCAAAGTAGTAGAAAAGATATTTTAGACATACTATCTAAAAACAAACTTTTCCTAAACATAGAAATATGCTTTCCAATGGTAATAACTGAGGGGAAAATAGCCAAGGTTGTATTAGATCCTGAGAATAAACCTACAGACTATGAGAATATTGGATATGGAATTTATCTACATAGGCCAAGAGACTTACAGAAAAGGACTATATATTCACCAGTGCCATTAATACCAATTTTATTTACAGATTACGATCATCTGGATAAATGTATAGATTCCCTCATGAAAGTTGCTGAGGATGTGAAGCAACAAATTCATAGGAATATTCAGTCAAGAAACCACGAACGTGTTGTAGATAAAATATTGAGTATTTTTAGTAAGAGATATACCAGTTAGTGCACTAGAACTATAAGCTCAGATTATTTTTCCAAATAGAAAAAATCTCCACAATGAACACTACTAAACCTAATATTGTTATAAGTAGATTATTTGACATTGACAATATCGAAATGGTTAAACCTGAAAAAGCAACGAATGTTTTTAATGCTATTGTTTTTAAATTTATGTTGAATAATCCATGTTTTGTTACTTTCTTACTTATACCTATAGCCGATTCTATTAATTTGTTACTCTCAAGCTCTTTCCAGTATTTATGGTATTCTTGACCATCTTTTTTTGATAATGGTTGAAATTTAATTTCATATATGGAAAAAAGACCTGCATTGGTTGTTCCGCTATATCCGCATTTTGCTATTTCTTTAAGTATGAACATTTTTTTATTGCTTAATCTCTTATAGTCTTTCGATTTATTGAGAATATAAACTGCAAATAGACCTATAAAATATGTTGCAACAATAACCACAACTAAATCAACTTTTATCAATTTCTCCAAACTATCAATAGCAAAAACCACTGCTATAGCTGAAGCTAACCCAGCGAAAAAACTAATAGTATACTGGTTTATTATATCGTTATCGTGATTCATGTACACTATATGAATATTTGGAATAAATATTGACTACTTCCATCAGATAGGTGTATATCACAGTAATACACACCAATTTGACAGTTATTTAAGTTCTAGACTCTATAGTTTAAAATAAGTGAAGGAGGTGTTGACTATGAGTCAATTTTTAAGTCAACACTCAGCACCCAATACCCAGAACAATACTGGAACCAACTGCAAGGAGACTGAACACGGCCGGCGCATTTTAATAAACTTGAGTAACCAAAATTTAAACAGGGATAATTGGTTATGCAATCTGGTAGAGTAAAATCAGACAGGATAAGATCATATACAAACGAGTTTGAAATAGTTACTCCTGATGGAACAAAGTTGGATGCAACTATTTACCACACTGATCCTAAAAATGAATTGGGTAGAGTTGTTGTTACACATGGTCTAGGAAGAAGATTTGCGCAAGATTATCCATTGACCCTTTCCGGGACAGCAGACGACGCTGAAAAGGCCCTTGCAATGGAATTGGCGAGCAGGGGATTCCGTTCCCTAATTTACAGTCATAGGGGGCACAATGGTTCTGGTGGTGCATTAAGCTTTAGAGATTCGATTAGGGATTTGGAATTTGTTTCTGAAAAGTTTTCCGAAGAATATGATGGTAATTTATTCGCTGCTGGTTTTAGCATGGGTGGCTGGGCAACTTTACATGTGGCTGCCAAAAGGCCAGATTTATATCAGGCTGCTGTTCCAATATGCGCCCCGCATTCTATGAGAGATGTCTTGCCCGATTGGATGCACGAGTTGATTAGAACGATAATTGGAAATCCGAGATATGAAGGTTTGGGGAGATATGTGATTGCTGGGGTCAAGATTGCGGTATTAAATGGAGGAAGCGCGCTTGGGTTTCTAAAAGAGCTTGCAACAAAGCCAGAAGAGAGAGCAAGGCTATTCACTCATATTGGAGAATGCAGGCTTCCAGACAGGCTTCATGAGTTATATCTTGATTTGGCCAAGTCTCCGGATATCGGGGACCTTGAAGGTCAAATAGAAACACCTATCCTGCTTTTACATCCGGAAGAAGATGGTCTGGTGCACAGAAAAGGAGAGAAAGAAAAGTATTTAGATGTGTTTAGAAAAAAGGCTGCAAACTTTCAAGAAGTCATGATTCCTGGCGCAACGCATCACTGCTCTAGAAATGGACGGTCTATTCTGGAAATGGAGACAGAGTATGCTGATATGATAGCTGAGTTTTTCCTTGATCATGTTAAAGTTGGAAAAGAGGAAATTGTAGAGCCAGCAGAAAATGTTGAAGTAAGAGAGAGTGCGTAGATTTTAATTAGATCAAATCCATGCAAAAAGCATCTGGTCTCTCAGTTAGGTACCTCATTGTTTCTGTCTTATATTGGGCATCTCTTTCTCCTACAGACTTATAGCCTCCTATTATATCATCCATTTTTCCAGATTTGCTTCTTGTGGCTTCAATGCAATGACCTGCTATGTTTACAGCCCACCTATGTCTTTGTTTTAGTGCATCAAGAAAACTTAGGATTGTGGATCTCTGATATCTGACCAGCTTTCTTGTCTGCGCTGGAAAAACCTCAGGGACAAATTTACTAAGCCGCTTTGTCATGATTTCATATACTAAATCAATTGTCTGATCTGTTCCCTTTCCAGTTGCCTCCTCAATTTCTGCGACATATATTGGGGCCCTGAATGCAACATATGCGCCCATTTGCTCCAAAGCTTTGTCTGCAACAAACACACTTCGCTTAAAAAGTCCGCCTGGACCACGCGTTTCACTGTGACTGATAACCATCTGCACGATGTCATTCTCTAGACCATGACACTCATAATTTTTGAGAAATTCCCGCACAACTTCTGCGCTGGAATCTGTGTGACCCTTTGCTTCTGAAGGCAACCTGTCAAGATCGTGCAACAAACCCGCAATATAACTAGCTGTTCTGTAATCACGGCCACCACCGGCAAGCCTCGCAAAAAAAAGAGCTCCCCGCGCAACCCTTCTAACATGTTTGATGTCGTGTGCAATTAGAGAAAGGTTGCCCATCAGTTTTTCAACTTCTGCTTCAACAGCTTCATAATCAAAAATGGATTTGTCTGCCATATTGGCTTTTCAGAAGTAAGTTTTATAAGGCTATATCTACCCAAATATCGATCCAAAACCGACATTGGCTGACTCTTCCTGTTTGGTAATGATTTCAATAACTTTGTCTTTGTCGGGTCCTGTAACCTCTTTTACAAAGTCTTTTAGAATTTCCTGCGCCTTTTTAACAGCTTCTTCAGATCCGTCAAGGTCCAGATAGTAGCCATCTTCTTTTAGACCAAGAGAGGCCATATCCCTAAAATTGATAGACTGCCTTGAGATCAAATCATCTTTCAATACGAGATTGCTGACTTTACTATAATCATCTTTTTTTACCAAAAACAAAATCCTCATGTTCCAAATACTCCTTTACTGCGCTGAGTAAATCTTTGTCCTTGTAGTTTAGTATTTCCTTTGTGCTAAGTAATTTAAAGCCTTTTGCCAGTGAGTCGGCCATGTGAGAGGCGATGCCTTTGGATTTGAGGGTAGTGGAGCTTTCTGAAAGCGTATCCTTTATCTTGTCTTCAGCCAGGATAAACTGCCTTTTAACTTCTGCGCACCATCTGTCGCCTTCAACCCAAACTCTTCCAGATTTATATTTCTTCAAGAATTCCTCAGAATGCTTTACAGTGAATATTGGGGGGCCGACAACCTTTCTTATTGATGGAAGCTTCCAGACAGAAAGTTCGATGAGCATTATGCAGTCTTGTTGATTGCACCAAACCCAATTATCATTGCAGACAAATTCATATTCCTGTAATATATCAACAACCCTCTTTGCTGTTTTTCTTAGTTGTGGATAGATTATGTCATCTACTATGGGCTGCGAATTTCCGCCATCCTCCAGTGGTCTCTTGAATTTTATTCCAACAAATAGTGTCTCCCTTTTTTTTAGATTGTTTTCCAGTTTGCTTTTTTCAACCGCTTCTTTTTTGTAAAATAGAGATATAGATGGTTTAAAAGCCAACTCTTTGCAAACATCAATGAACTTCATAAATCGGGAAGGAGATAAAGCGGCGGCAACATTTCTTTTAGGGTCTACAGGATCTATTATAATCAATGGCTGGCCAGAAAACTCCTTTTTGTCTCCAGAATACTTCTTGCCCAAATCAATAAACACCTGTCCCGGAAGCCATTTTGAGGCTGAAACAACAAGATTTTTGAAATTGCCGTATTCTATTGTTAGCAGTTCGCATAGGTAGCCGGAAAATCCCTGTGTTTTGAGATCAGAGCCGTACAAGCCGTTAGCTTTGCAAAGCTGTTTTAGAAGCCTGACTTCAGCTGATTGTGTTTTCTTCAAATTTTTGGAGAGATACTCATTATGAAATGGTGTCCTGTCAACTGCAGATTTTATTTTCTCAGCAGAAGCCACTTTATAACAAGGAACAATGTCGACATCGTAGCCGTGTATTTTCGATCTAACATAAGGATGCTCGGCATAAGCAATTAGATAGCTGCCTTTTAGTGACTCTGCAATTTTTTTACCAACTTCCAAACCAAGCTTTTCCAGTTTTTCTCTTGTTGTGTTTTCTGGAAATTGGATGAACAAGTCAAATTCTTTTTTGTGTGCAAGCCATGTGTCCCTGGTGAAGGAACCGGCAAGCACAACCGATAGGTCGTGAGGTTTGATTATTTTTTTTGTCTGAGCCAAAACATCTTCTATGATACCGTGTATCTTTTTATTTTCTTCCTCAGATGGTGTTATTTTTTTTAGAACGGTTTGAATGACAGAGTCGAGATTCATAATATTTATTATTGTAATGGGTTGTATTTAACAGAAAAATATAACAGTGTTATTGGTGTAAAAATAAACCAATTATTAAACAAGTTCGTGAGAAGGTGCTGCATGCTTTTGACCGATAACAGATCTAACAGCGTGCTGGCCATAATAGACACCTTGATAGTTTCTCAAATAATATTCAAAGCCCCTTCTCACAAGATGTGTTAGCGCAGTTGCGCCAACAACCACAGCTCCAGCCATAGCCGCTCCTGCTAAATTAGAATTCCAGTGATGTGCTGAAAGAACTCCTGTGATAAGGGAAGATGCACACACAGCTGGCCAGCCTCTTCTAACCATATATCTTGTGATGTGACATGGATTATTTTCAATGTGCTCTATTGCAGACGCACTAAACTGGTCTTCTTTATATTCGCCTCTTATAGCATCTGTCTGTCTTGAAAAAACTCCGTCTCTTTCACCAACAACAAAATATTCGTGGTTGATTCTGTCATGATTTTCTTTTACAGCAACTAAGCCAAACTCGTGAAGATCAAATCCATGCCTTTCTAATATGTCGCCTATCGGCCCCTTAGGCCTTATTTCATAACCGCTTCTTTCAAGTTGGTCCTTAAGCATCGATAACTCCTCGCGGTTCCTGTTCCTCAAAGCCCTGTAAACCCTTTCGGCATTCAAAATCATAGACATCTTTTACGTGAATAAGGAATAAATCCTTAACTATTATATATCAAGCATGGAATGCTGGTTTGATTTGCTGAATGGCGAAATATATCATGCTGTTTTGCATCGCCCTGAGAGAGCTGGACTAGAAATAGATAAAATGCACATAGCCCTTGTATGATGGTCCCAAAAAAGACAGACTAAGGCTTCGGGTGATAGCAGAACAGAGAGGAGCATTTCTTGAAGTTGATTATAGCGACAGAATATTTTCAATCGAAGATGGGAGAAAAGAATTTCACAAGCTCACAGATCGTGTGTATAACGGCGAAAGATATTTGCTTGAACCTGGTGAAGATGCTCCGAGATTGAAGTTGATAGAATAAGTTATTAATACTCTAATTATACAATCAGATTTATCGCAGCCTCATGTCTAGCCCTGTCCCAAACAAAAAAATACTGGCCCGGAATTTCCAAGATGTTGATCATATCTACCT
>JACQNV010000036.1 GCA_016202865.1 Candidatus Aenigmatarchaeota archaeon | reverse complement strand
TTATATGAGCTTTCCTCTAAATTATTTAAGATAGAGGTCTCGGAGGAAAAAATATTGAGCAAATTTAAAAAGTCAGGAAGAAAACTAAAATTTATAATAGAACCTTTAAAGTCAGATAGTTTTAAGGATATAGAAAAACGATGGGGCGTGTTTATCCCGTTTAACAAGGCAGATTTAGAAAGATATAGGGAGTCTATATGATTGGGTTTGATGAGCAAAAGAAGATTTTCCAACTAATTGGAAACTTGTGCGAAAGGAAAATAGAATGTTTGGTTGTGGGCGGCTCAGCAATGCTTTTTTACAATTTCAAATCCGCTACCAAAGATGTCGACTTGATTTTTCAGACAGAAGGAGACAGAAAACATATAGAGAAAATTCTACTAGGCCTTAAGTTCATGAAGTCTGTCGAGGAGTCTAGCAAAGAAGATAGGTTTTTGCCGTCCAGATTTGAAAGAGACGAGTTTATTTTTGACCTCTTTGCCGGTGGAATTTTCAGGTTTAAGATTTCTCCTGGAATAAAAGAGAGGATTACAGAAAAGGTGGAATTCAAAAATCTTATAATAAGCGTGGTTTCCCCTGAGGATATAATACTTCTAAAAAGCGTGACAGACAGAAAGGGTGACAGGCTAGACGCAGCCAGCATAATAGAAAGGATAAATGTGAAATGGGATTTAATAATACAGGAATGTTTATGGCAATCAGAAAACAGCTACAGACCTTTCGGCATCCACCTTTTCGATTTCTTTGAAGATCTGGAAGACAACTTCAAGGTCTCTGTGCCCAAAGATGTAAGAAAGAAAATTACACAGATAATGGAAAAACAGCTGCAAAAGTTTACCAAATGATCTATTGGGCTGAATTCAATAATCCCACAGGAAACAAGTCATATTTCAGCTGGCTTGTGCTCAACATGTATTTTTGGTTGACAATTATGTCAGAGTTTAGAGAGCAAACTAACTTATAAAACATTCTAGACCTTTACAATTTTAACTTTCTTTCCGTTCATATCTGGATAAGGACTTGGAAATATACCAAGTCTATATGTTTTGCCTCTGTTTTTCTTAATTCTTCGTTCATGTATAAGGCTTTCTGGGTAATATCTCATCAGGCCAACCGACTCAAAGGTTTGCTGGTAAGGCTCAAATATTCTTGCTTCTTCTTTCCATGTTAAATTATCTAGTCTGTAAAGTAGGATTAGAAGCAGGATAATGGTGAAAGTTGTCAGTATAACTATTACAATTCCCTGTAATATCGTTGTTCCAATTAATAGTAAGGAGAACACCATTATACCAGATAAAACGAAAAACACTAACCACTCAGTCTTTGATAACCTGTCTTCTATTAAGCTAATTGTTTGTTTTCTAGATGTCCACAGGTCTTTTATTATCCCTGCAAAACTGTTATATGCTTCGACATGTGCTTTGCTTTTAAGCTCTAAAGAAATAACAGTTTTAACTAAATCCTTAAATTGTTTTTCTGTTTTGCTATAATCCCATATAGTATAGTCCATCGTGGCCACTAGATAGGCATCTATTTTTGTCTTTATTTTGTTTTGGGCTTTTTTGCCAAATATTTCCAGCATGGCATATAGATACTCCAGCCCTGACCTTTCATTTGAATCATTTTCCCTTATACCATTAATCCTGTTATGTCTGTCAGATATTGAAAACGCTATAAAGACGCCGAAAAGGAATGTTGAAATGCTTAATGAAGCGCCTGCCAATGTCTCATTTTTATTTAGAGGTGAGAGGATAGCAATCCCAGAAGCAACTATGAAAAGCACGCCAAGGATTAAGTAAAAAGGTTTCATATTTTATCTATGTACACGCTATTAATAATTAGACTAGCTTATTTATTACCTTCTTAGTCAATATCTAGATATGACCAAGGAAAAATTCTACATAACAACGGCAATTGATTATGTCAATTCAAAGCCGCACATCGGGCATGCGTACGAAAAGGCTTTAGCTGATGCGGTGGCAAGATGGCACAGACTGAAAAGTGAGGATGTTTTCTTTTTGGGCGGTACAGATGATAATGCACAAAAGAATGCGCAAGCGGCCAGAGATGCTAAGATGAATGTGAAAGATTTTGTTGACAAGAATGCTGCGTACTTCCTGGAGCTGGCTAAAAAGCTAAATATTTCTTTTGACTTGTTTTATAGGACAACTGAGAAGAAGCATGTTGATTTTTCACAATGGATGTTCAAGAAGATTTTTGACAATGGGGATATTTACAAGGCTGTTTATGAGGGGCATTATTGCATTGGGTGCGAGGAATACAAGGTTGAGAAGGATTTAGTTAGTGGAAATTGCCCAGATCATGGGAAGAAACCTGAGTGGAGGAAGGAGGAGAATTATTTTTTCAGGATGAGCAAATACCAAAAGCAGATAGTTGAGCTTGTTTCAAGGAAAGGGTTTATTGTGCCTGAGGAAAGGAGGAATGAGATTTTGCAGAGGCTGAAGGAGGATGGATTGAAAGACCTTTGTGTCAGCAGGAAGGGGTTTGATTGGGGAATTAAAACACCAATAGACCCCGAACAGACGATTTATGTTTGGGTAGACGCTTTGGCCAATTATGTTTCTGCTTTGGATTATCCTGATGGAAAATTATACAAAAAATACTGGCCACCAGATGCTCATGTAATAGGTAAGGGGATAAACTGGTTCCACACTGTTATTTGGCCTTCTTTGCTTTTGTCTGCTGGAATTCCATTACCTAAAAGTGTTTATGTGCATGGATACCTCACAGTTGATGGGAAAAAAATGTCAAAGAGTATTGGTAATGTTGTTGATCCTATAGAAATCTCAGAAAAATATGGTGTTGACCAACTTAGGTATTTCTTGTTGAGGGAGATCCCATTTACCAGTGATGGGGATTTTTCTGAGAAAGCTCTAATTGCAAGAATAAATGGGGAGCTTGTGTCTGATTTAGGTAATTTGGTTTATAGGAGCTTGACTTTGGTTGAGAAGTTCCAAGGAAAGTTTGAGGGGGTAGATGAGTTGAGCAAATACTTAGACTTGAAAGCCGCGGAAAAGGCAATTGAAAACTTTGAAGTGAATAACTACATAGAGGAAGTGTGGAAACTTATCAGACATACAAACAAGTACATCAATGAGAAGGAGCCGTGGAAGTTGACTGGGACTGATTTAGGAAATGTGTTGTACAATTTACTGGAGGCAATCAGGATAATATCAATTTTGGTTTCTCCGATTATGCCTGAAACAGCTGAGAAAATTAACAAACAACTCGATGTAAAATGCGGCAGCCTAAAGGATTGCAAATTTGGGAAGTTTTTGGGAAAACCAAAAAAGGGAAAATACCTGTTTGAAAAAATTGACATAGAGAAAATAATTGAGAAAGAGTTTACTTGGTTAGAGGTTGAAAGGGATAAGAGAATTGAAGAGGATAGTATTTTGATCCAATTTAACGGGATAAAAGTACAGTCCAGGAACATGGAATTGGAAAGACTAAAAAAAGATTTGGTTAAAAAACTTGATTTGGATAGTATCCAAAACTCTAAGCATATTGAAGAATATAGAAGTTTAATCGGATCAAAGGATTATGGTGATGGGGTATCTGTTGATAATCTTATCAAAATTGTTAGAGAGAATAAAAGATTGCCGAGCATAAACACAGTAGCAGATTCTTACAATCTTGTGTCTTTAAAATATGGAATTGTAATGGGAACATACGACAGAGGGAAGATTTCTGGAAAGGTTCATCTTAAAATAGCAGATGGTTCTGAACACTTCATTCCTATCGGTTCTAAACAGCCAGTTGAAATTAAAAGGGGCGAATATGTTTATACCGATTCTAAAAATGAGGTTATTACGCGTATAGCGTCAAAACAGTCAGATATTTCTAAAGTTGGTCCGCAAGCCAGATGTATCTTGATGTGTGTACAAGGAAATAAGAAGATTTCGCATAAAGAGCTGGAAAAGATCGCTTTAGAAGCAGCTGAAATGGTGGTTAAATTTTGCGGCAGTAAATACAAGATTTTATAAACTTGGAGTTTATCATCTAATATGACACTTCAATTCTTCAACACACTGACAAGGAAAAAGGAACCTTTTCAGCCGCTGCGCGGAAAGGTTGTGAGAATGTATTCTTGTGGACCAACGGTCTACAATTTCGTGCATATAGGGAATATAATGGCTTACACATTTGCTGATTTACTCAGGAGATATCTCACATTCAAAGGGTATGATGTCATACAGGTCATGAATTTGACAGATGTGGATGACAAGACAATAAAAAAATCCAAGGAGGAAAAGGTCCCTTTAAACGAGGTTACAGAGAGGTATTCCAAGGCTTTCTTTGAGGATGTCAAAGCAATGAATATTTTACCTGCGTCCATTTACACCAAAGCAACCGATCATATCAAGGAGATGGTCGAGATCACAAAACAGCTATTAGAAAAAGGTGTTGCATACAAAGGGAAGGATGGATCAATTTACTTTTCAATTTCAAAATTTCCGGCGTATGGTGAACTGGCTCATCTGGATTTGAAAGGACTGAAGGCTGGAGCAAGGGTCAAACAAGATGAGTATACAAAGGATGAAGTGCAGGATTTTGCGTTGTGGAAGGCTTGGGATAAGGATGATGGTGATGTGTTTTGGGAGACTGAATTAGGCAAAGGACGGCCAGGTTGGCATATTGAATGTTCTGCGATGTCTATGAAGTATCTGGGCCACAGTTTTGATATTCACACAGGTGGAGTTGATTTGATTTTCCCACACCACCAGAATGAGATTGCGCAGTCAGAGGGGTCTACGGGCAAGAAGTTTGTGAATTTTTGGCTGCATAATGAGCATTTGATGGTGGATGGGAAGAAAATGTCAAAATCACTTAAAAATTTCTACACCTTAAGGGATTTGGAGGCTAAGGGAACCGATTTAAGGGCTTTTAGATATCTCCTTCTATCAGCTCATTACAGAAAACAACTAAACTTTACATTTGAAGGTTTGGACGCTGCAAAAAACTCGCTGGATCGGCTTGATGATTTTATCAGGAATATAAAAACCCACAAAGGCCCAAAAAATATTCCCGAGTTTTCTGAACTTACTGAAAAATGCAAAGAGAAGTTTGAGCAACACATGGATGATGATTTGAATGTTCCAGAGGCGCTGGCTGTTGTTTTTGAGTTTGTTAGAGAGGTTAATAGGATAGCAGAGAAAACAAAATTATCAGAAAAAAATATATCTGAAATAGTTAAGATGTTTGAAAGGTTTGACTCTGTTTTGGGTCTGGATATAGGGAAGGAGAAAGTTGTGGAAGGGATTGAAGAGAAGCTTGCTGATTTGATAGAGGAATTGAGCGGAAATAAAGCGAGAGGAGATAAAGACAGTCTTATACAGGAATTGATAAAGTTGAGGCAGGACTATAGGGAGAAAAAAGAGTTCAAGAAGGCCGATTTAGTAAGGGATAAGTTAAAGGAAATTGGTATACTTTTGGAAGATGAGAGTGGAAGGACAGGTTGGAAGGTTGCTTAGAAGTTATGAACATCCTTAAACTAAATAAAAAAGCATGGGATACAATTGGAGTAAAAGCCGCATCTAATTATATCAAACATAAAAAGTATTTAGAAGTTTTTAATTTATTTTGCAACAAGCTTGCTAAAGGCTGTTCTGTCCTTGACTTTGGTTGCGGTCCAGGACTGCCATTTACTAAAGAACTTGTCAAAAAAGGTTTCAAAGTCACCGCAATTGATATTTCAGATACTATGATCAAGGAAGCCAAAACTAATGTCCCCCAAGCCAAATATATTCGTGTTTCAATGACTGATATTGATTTTGAGGAAAAGTTCGATGGTGTCTTTTCAGGATATACTATGCTTTGTTTAGATCCTAAGAATTTTGAGATGGCTGCAAAAAAAGCAGTTAGATCATTGAGACCAGGCGGGTTTTTCTTTTTGGCTCTTAATGAGCCTCCACCCGAAGGTCATGATGAAAAGGAAAGCTATACTGAAATAATGGGACAAAAGATGTATAGCAGACCATATACAGAAAGTGAAGTTAGAAAAGTTTTTTCCAGATTAGATATGAAAATAATTAAAGTTGGAAGGGAAACAGTCCGCTCTAAAGAATATGGTGATGAACATACATTACTAGTTCTTATGCAAAAGTCCTCGTAGAGTTTAAATACCTTTTGATCCAATTAGTTTTATATGGGTGTCAAGAAAATAGGCGATATAGTGATGGTTCAGCTGTCTGATGTGGATTCTAATATATATTTAATTGGAGACACGGTTGTAGACACAGGTGTTGGTTTTAATTTTATTAGATTACGAGATGTTTTAAGGGTTTTCAAGATGCCAATGGACACTGTAAAAAATATTTTGAATACACACTACCATTTTGACCATATTGGTGGAAACGGATACTTTACAGCTGCTCAGATTGCAATACATGAGGCTGATGCGCCTGTTCTGGAGAATGGAGATGCAGAAACTTCTGTTGCTGAGTTTTTTGGCGGTAACATGCACAAGATGAAGGTGGCTAGAAAGCTTAAGGATGGCGATGTTGTAAAAATGGGTGCTAGGGAATTCCAGGTTGTGCACACTCCTGGACATACACCAGGATCAATTTGTTTGTATGATAAAAAAGACAAGACTTTAATCAGCGGCGATACTGTTTTTGCAAATGGTGTTGGAAGGACAGATTTACCAGGTGGTGATTTTGATCAGTTGAAAGGGTCTTTACAAAGGCTTTCAAAGATGGATGTGCAGAAGATATTGCCTGGCCACGGATCTGTTGTTGAGAAGGATGGGACAAAGGTTATTGGTAATTTACTTAAGGCAGCAAAGCCTCTCGGAGAAGACGAGGAGATAGACGCTTTTGATAACCCTGTTTAATATTTATAACTACTAGAGAACTATACTAATTCTAAGGGCCTGTAGCTCAGCCTGGTAGAGCACCCGTTAAATCTATAAATTAGGTGATACTCTTAATCGGATGGTCGTGGGTTCAACTCCCATCAGGCCCGTTAAAAAAAGAAATTCTGTTTTTATTATATGGTGAAAAATTAACATAACAGGAAAATACATAACAATGTTATACAAACCTTTATAAAGTAAGAAAGTAATACATTCTTAGGTGATAGATATGCCAGAAATAACTACAATTTCAACAAAAGGGCAAGTTGTAATACCTTCTCACATCAGGCAAGAATTAGAACTGGAAGAAGGTTCACAGCTTGTTGTAAGCAGAATGGAGGATTTTATCCTGTTAAAGAAAGTGAATATTCCAGACCCAACAAAAGAATTTGAAAGGCTTGTTGACTTCGGGATAAAACACGCAAAGAAGCTAGGAATAAAATCAGAAGAAGATGTGGTGAGAATAATCCATGAAGGAAGAAAAAGAAAAGCTTAAGGTTGTTTTGGACACCAATATCTATGTTTCCTCTGTCTTCTGGTTAGGCAAACCTCACCAAATAGTGGAGCTTGCCATAGATGGAAAAATACAAGTTTTTACATCGCCTCAAATATTGGAAGAATTGGAAAGAGTCTTGAAAAGAGATTTTGTAGAAGAGCATGATTTTATTGAAAGCCAGATAGCCTTAATTCTGGAATATTCAAAAGTTGTCAGGCCACTAAATACTATCAAGGCTGTTCAGGAAGACCCAGATGACAACAAAATAGTAGAGTGTGCAGTAACAGCACAAGCTGACTACATAATTACAGGCGACCCGCACTTGCTAAACCTCAAAGAATTCCACAGGACAAAAATAGTGAAAGCCGCTGAATTCTTAAGCCCTGTGTAACTCGCTTTTCACATACTCAGAATCCCATCAGGCCCGTTTTAGACTTTTGCCGCCTTCCACATGATCTGGAAAAACTTCTCATAGGAGTCTGCGACAGCTTTGTGGTGGATTAAAACACCTATTGGTTTTTCTGTCCAGATAATCACACAAATCTTGTCATTCCTTATTATGGTTTCTGTTAAAGGTTCAAAACCTTCCTCAGTATACCTAACCTCAGACTTGGGGTATTTTTTCTCAGCAGCCCAGGATTTCAAAGACTGGTTAAACAAAAGCTTGGCCTTTATGCCCTTTGCCGCCCTTTTTTTGTGATAGCCAACCCACCAAGCTTCACCCATCATCAACGACTCCTTTGTCGAACCAAAAGTGTGGTGTTCTGTCCCACCAGCTTCCAGCAGCTCGTATAGAAGCTCTTTTACTCCCTTAATTCCTCTATAAGTCACAACTTCAGGCCTCCGTTTAGCGGTTTTCTGCTTTGACAGAAGTTGCGGAAGAATTTTCTCAAACCGCTCCTTTTTCTCTTCTATATATTCAACAATATTCTTTGGGTTGGAAGCTTGGTAGAAATTTCTTTTTCCCTCTTTCACAAAGGAGACAAATCCCTTCTCAATTAATTTGTTCAAGGTCATGTGAACAACAGAGCTTTGCAGGCCTGACTTCTCTATTATGGGGCCTGCTGTTGCTGTTCCTAATTCTAGAAGCGATAGGTAGACTTTAATCTCGGCGTTGGTCAGACCGATGTCTTCGAGTATGGATGTGTCCATGTTTCCTATTTGTTTTAGTGATTTAAAAGTGTCATCTTTCTCCTCCAAAAATGGAGAGTGAATGTTTATATCATATCAATGCTATTTGTAAGTAGCTACTATAAGGTGACAATATGAAATATGTATTAATGCACCATGAGAATGAGTATGACATTGACAGCTTTTACAGAGAATTCGATGTTAGGGCTCAGCAAAGAGGAGTAAACTTAGGATCATCAGAAATAATTGACAGGGTTGCAAGCTTATACACTGATGACAAAGATTCGCCTTATCCTGAGGTTGTTGAATTCTGCAAGGAAAGAGATGAGCGAATTCGTGTAAGTGATGAGGGATTTATTAGAAGTGGTCGTCAACCACCCAAGAAGGCTTCTAGAACACTTTTTAATACAGCTCATAGAATCAAAGAGCTAGCAGCTGAACAACCTGTTACAATTGCCTACAATGATACAGTAAGAACAGAAGTCACAGCAAGAGCTGTAGCCAGAGTCACTGGAGGTAATCTTGTAAAGGGCGATCTAAATGAAGACTTTCAGGTTGCCAAGTGGGTGAAAATGTACAACCATCAAGACGGTCTGACAGTCATTGTAACTCATCAACCAGCTATTTTATCTTTGATTCGTGAAAATGCCGGATATTCTAGAGCGTACTTTGTAGAAACTGATCCCCTTGGAATTAATCGTAATATTGGATTATACAGCATAGTGGAGCTTTGGTAGGCGGTGTGATATGTCAAAACTAATTTCAAGGCATTCAGAATGGGGTGAAGTGGCAAAGGAATTGGATGCAGAAAAACTGAAGCTAGCCTCGTATGATGGACCTTTACTGGATAGGTTGGGAAATGTTGCAGGCAAAAAAATATTGGACTATGGGTGTGGTCCGGGGATTCTTGCTTTGGCACTGGCTAAGCTTGGAGCTGATGCAAGGGTTTTTGACATTGACCCAAAAATGCTAATGTTCGCTGGGGAAAAGATAGGGCAAGATAAAGTGTATACAAAATCTGTGGATATACAACCAAACTTTTTTGACATTGTGATTTGCAATCTTGTGCTTTGCATTAACCCAGATGACGAGGTTAGAAGGATTGCTGAGAACATCAAGAAAGAGCTCAAGTTTGCGGGCACGGCTTATGTTGGTTTTTGCAACCCAAAGATATTTGATGTTCCAGAATCAAGACTTGACATAAGGTTTTTTACAGGAAACAAATACGAAGAAAACCACAGATACAGGAAATTAAAGAAAGAGGGGTGGTATGAGATTATTGAAGATCACAGGCCTATTGAGTGGTATGAAAAGATATTTGGGGACTGTGGACTGAAAATAGTTGGAAGGCACTTTACACCAGAATATGAGTTCAATGGCAAGAAAATAAATGATTTCGTGATATTGGAGTTTGTGAATGTGTGAGAGGCCGTTAAATTGGTTGTGTGTCCCAATGCGGCGAATCGCACAAGCTTAAATAACTAACATTTTCACTATAAATCAAAAGGTGTTATATGTCAAGGATATTATTGGTTGAAGACAACCCGAGATATGCAAGTTCGGCAGAGCAATATCTAGTTTCGAGAAGGCAAGCTGTAGTGGTTGCTAGGGACTATGCTGAAGCAGTTAATAGACTAGAAACTGGTAAACCAACAAGTCTTGAATTTGACGGTGCGATTGTTGATTGTTTCTTCCCCGAAATTACTGGCAGCGGGAAGACTGATATCGGAAATGGATTGGTCCGAAGAATGGCTAAATCTGATCCTCAGGAAAGAAAAATAGTTGAAGGTCTAGAAAAACTCGGGCAGTATATTGATTTAGAGGATCCTACAATGAAAAAATATGCAAGGTTTGCAGTGGGTGTATATGATCCCAACAGTCCAGTCTTCAAAGCAGTTGAGCAGGTCTTTAAAGCAGGTGGAAGGCCAGTGGCAACCCTCGCTTTCAAAAACACATTAGAATTGGCATACAGGGAAGACAGATCACCAAGAAATTATTATGGGACTCTTATGAAAGCGATAGAAGAATCGGAGGCAAACCAGCCTCTAGGGATATTGGTTGCTGAAAGGGCTGATGAATTAGCGCTGCCATTTGTTTTGGCAACTTCAACATCCCATCACGATTTACTGACTCAACCAGTCCAAAATTATGCTTCTGACAGAAGGTGGACATTAGTAGATTGTGGGCCAAATAGAGAAGATGATAAAGCAAGCGCTGAGTTCTGGGAAAGGGCATTTAGAGAGTTAGAAAGGAAGTTAAGATAAGGCAGCTGCTAGTTTATTATTTGTTTAATTTATTTACTCAAAGTAATGTGCAGAAAGAAAAGTACTATTTCAATCGTCTATCCCTTGTGACTGACTTCCACTGATGCGCGAAGTGCTTTAGTTTTTTGGATTTGCCAAAGCTGCAGGCAGAACAGACCTTTTTAGTCATGTGGTAGGAATGGCGACCGCAACGTCTACATAACATGTGATTTTTCTTGTTTTTCTTACCAAAAGAAGGTGTTCCTTTTCCTACCATATATTACCTGATTATTTAGATGGCGAGACGAAAATTATGTTGTCGCCTCTCAATAGAACTCTACCTAATTTAAGGTTCTCTCCGTTACCTTGGACTTCTGCATCATCCAGCCAGATGTTTATGTGCTGATCGAATGCTTTTAGTATGCCAGCTATGCTTTCCCCAGACTTCATTTTCACGATTACCCTTTTGTCCTGGGAGCTGCCTAAAACATCCAGAGGCCTTTGCATCTTATCATTTGATTCTGTTGTCATTGTAATCAACTAACTAGTTATTTATTCTGTGCGAGATTTATAAACATTGTTAAACGTATATTTATATTACTTT
>JACQNV010000034.1 GCA_016202865.1 Candidatus Aenigmatarchaeota archaeon | reverse complement strand
TTCTCATAGGGATTTTGGCTACTCAACATAAGATCAAAAAATATTTTGTGTAAGTATAAGGGAGGGCTGGGAACTGTAGGTTTCCAGATGGTAATACAATGTAAAGTTTTCTGATTTATATATCTTGGTGTCGTGAAGATTGTGTGAAGAAAAAATAAACACTGTTATACGGTTTTGTTTGACACTTGTCAGTAATATTTATTATAGAGAACTAATCATTTCTATGAGACTTTTTGTTGGAGTGGATATACCAGAAGGATTTAGGAAAAAAATTGCTGATATACAGGAGCAGATTGGGAGCAAGAATGCTGAGATCAGGTTCATGGAGCCGAAAAATTTGCATTACACACTGAAGTTTTTGGGAGATGTTGAGGAAGACAATTTCGAGGAGGTAAAAAACCTTTTATCTATTACTAGCAGAGGTTTCGAAAAATTTACTGCTTCTATTTGCAATCTTGGTTATTTTGGTTCTGGAAATTATGTAAGGGTCTTGTGGCTTGGCATGGACAAAGGGAAAGAGGAATTTGTTAAGCTTGCGGGGGTTGTGGACAAGAAGTTGAGTTATATAAAAAAAGAGGATTTTGAGCCGAGCCCACATCTTACAATTGGGAGGGTTAGTTTTGTTAAGGATAAGACAAAGCTTCTGGAGCAGTTGAAGAGGTTTAATGGCGTGAAGATAGGAAGTTTTGTTGTGGATGAGATAAAGTTGAAGCAGAGCGTGCTTAGTCCTAAAGGACCCACTTACAAAGATGAAGCTGTGTTTAAGTTAAGGTAACTACCAGTCTTCTGGAATTACCATTGATAACATTTCTTTGCCTCTTTTCAGTGTTTCCCTGTCAACCCTACCTAAACCTCTCGTTTCTTGGATAGCATGGTACAAATCTTTGAGGGCTTCTGTTTCTGTTGTGGGGGATTTAAAAACGGCCTTTGTTTGCTCCACATCTATTATGCCGTGCCGGCGAGGGGCAACTAGTGTTAAAATATGATTTTCCTCTTCGTCTTCTTCAAAACCTCCGCCAAAAAGGTTGATGTATGTTGTGTTTCTGAGATATTTCCATCTCATATTATCTACCTTTTCTATAACAACTGGATTTTCCTTAGACTGTTGCTTCATCCATGCTGCAAATTCCTGGTTAGTTGATATTGCACTGTCAATATAGACCACTGGGACAATCCACATTTCGCCAATGCCGTCATAGAAAAATTGGTATATGTATCTTAATTTTGCTTTCCCAACATTGGGAACTGTTGCCCTCAAAACAAAGAGTTCCCCTTCTTTTATTGAGCCATTCCATCTAAAGGCTGTTTCTGCTGTTTCTATTGTATAACCAGTCACCAATCCGTCTTGGATTGCCTCTTCCCCAAGCTTTTTCAAATAGTCCTTGTCATCAAATGGGACTTCCAATCTGTATACAGGCTCTGCGCCATCAAGTTTTTGTTGGAAATTTATCCTACTTCTGGCTTCTTCTATACGCTTGGATAATGAAGCATCATATCTATCCATCCTGTCATCCATAACTCAGAGTAGAAAAAAAGATTTATAAAAGGATGTGGCTGAGATGAATTACCAGCTCTCAGCATTCTTTTCAGTAAACCAGTTATTGAGTTTATCCCAGCAATCATCGCATATTCTGTCCACATCAAAGATTGATAGCTGGTTGCCAAATCCGCAGACATTACAACTGCACATACAAATAGCCTCTTATATTAATTGGGATGTTTTAGCCTAATAATATTTCCTGACAAAAATATTCTTATTAGAATATTAGAATGTGTAAATAGCCTCGCATGGATAAAATAAGTTTATATACCAATTTAACAAATCAATATAAGGAATTGTCTGAAAGGGGGCTGTTGAAAATTTCTTTGGTTGGAACTCTAATTGGTTTAGTTGCTCTATATTTTGTTGTGGGGACTTTGGTTCCTGAGAAAAAGGCGATAAGCGAGATTTCTACTGATTCTATTGGGAAGTTCGTGGAAGTTAATGGCATAATAAGCGAGCTGAGACAATCTGAAGGCAATATATTTTTTAAGTTACAGGGTGAGGCAGGGAGTATAAAAATCGTCTTGTGGAAAAATGTTTTGGATAGGTTGGTTTTGAAAGGCTTTGATTTGGAGAAAATAAAGGATGGCCTAAAAATTGTGGTTGAAGGTTCTGTAGAAGGCTACAAAGGTGAGATGGAGATCGTTGGGAAGGATGTTGAACTCCTATAATCTTTATCCATACAAGCATCTATGTTTCATATATAACTGAAGCGCTTTTCTGGCATTGGGTTCTATAGGCAAATCTCTTAGCAGCACATCTGGTGGAGCCCACACTTCTTCTTGTGCCCGGTAATCGAGGGTTATTCTCCTGCTTCCAAGTTTAATCACTTTGTCAACAAGGAGGCGCGATGGTCCGGGTTTGTAATATCCAGAATCTGGAACCTCATCAAAAGCGCAAACATCGTCACCTATTTCACATTCCTGACCGGTTTGTTCGCGTGTAGCGCGCGGAAAGGCTGCGATTAGGTTTTCACCCCTTTCCATTCTATCTCCAACAATAGAAAATACATCACCGTATTTGTAGGTCCTGACAGCAAGCACATCTCTGGGCTGGCCAGATCTATATCTTTTGTCGCTGAAATCAACTATAACTGATCCAACAGCGACATTTGCATTGAATTGTATATCTGGAGATTGCAAAACGCTTGGAGATAAAACGCGCCCCATCCAATATTCTGAAATTGTTGGATGCACACCTAGTATTGAATCAAAATTGCGAACAAGATCGCTAATCCCCTTTATAGGGCGCGCATACATTCTGACTACAGGTTCCCTTATATCAGCTGAATATTTTCCATCGTAGAACACTGGGACACGATGAGCCAAGGCCCAGCCCATTTCAAGTGACATTGATGGTCCACAGTAACCGTCTGGAACCATGAGCCACAAGGCGTCGGATTGTAATATCGCTTGCAGATGCCCATCATTTACAGTTTTCATTGCATTAACAATGACTGTTTTCGAAACAAGATCAATCCTTGGTACAGGATCTCCTTTTAGAGAGACAAAACCGTCGATACAGGATACTATTGTTGGGCTTTCTGGCGAGAGAACTGTGATATCATGGCCTGTAAAAGCTTTCATATCTCTGGCCAATTCGTCTGGAAACTTTTGGAAGCTGCCTGAAATCGTGACAAAGTTTAGAGGCATATGTTTATTTCTAGAAAATCAAGTTTTTAATTCTTTACAATATAAGATTAGGCTGTTATATTGGTTGAAAAAATGTTTTGATCGCTTCATATCTTTGTTTTGATTTGGCTTTCCACTCTTCGAAAAATACTTTTTTGTTAAAGTCTCTGTCAACCTTTTCCAATACCCATTTTCTGTATGTCTCGAGGTTTTTGGCTTTCTCTATCCATTTGTTGTACAATATAACTAGGTAGAAATCTGTCATTAGGTGAGCCAATGCATCGGCTGTCGCCACAACTTTGCCTTCAGTTGTTTTAGGTAGTTTATCTTCGCAACTGTGATAAAATATAGCATCTTTGACCTTAGATATCATATCTTGGGTGTAATTTTCTTTGCTCATCAACTCTTCTGCTTTCTTCAAACTCTCGTCCATTAGTTGCGGATCACTCCAAACTCCCCATGCCCTTGCAATGTCATGAAATAAAGAAGCAAGAACGCAGACTTCTTTGTTTGAATTATTTACAGAAGATATTTGTTCTGAATAATTAGAGACAACCTTTACATGGTTTTGAAAAAACCAAGTCTTCATGAATTCATTGTCGCTATTATTGTAAAGATTTCTAACTTGGTTTTCTATAGATTTTAGTTTGTCCATAACTTTGTTTGTATTTTGATCTGTATATTAGTTTTCTTGAACCCGCGGGCCTTCTTTTTCTAAAAGAAGGGGCGCTATTTCAAATCTTCTCTGCTGACAATTGCGACTGGAGAGTTGATGTGCTCTTTTTCCATCCCAACAAGGAACTTCACTCCTTTCCTTCGTGCTGAGTTTTCTATTTCAAAATCCACTTTGCCGTCGAAGACAACTGTGTGCGGGTTCTCTATTGTTCTCAGAATGTTGGAAAGCTCTTTAACAGGAACCCTTCCCATCAATTGTTTTTTGGCGTCGAATATGCATGCTGCGCGTGTGCCGACTAGTTCGTCTAAAACTTTTGTGAACTCTTCCTTTTGGTCGGTTTTTAATCTCACTGGTTTTGAATATGATGAAGAGCTGGATCGACTTTCATATGGTCTGCTTTCATGCCTTCTTGGCCTGTAGCTGTCTCTGTCTGTTCTTAAATGTGGTCTCATCATTCTGCCAGGTTGTCGCGGTTCAGATTTTTCTTCAGAGGATTCTGGTTTGTGTGGTTTACCACTTTGTATTTCCAGTTTGAACTGTTCAACAGTTATTTTGTCTCGCAAGGCCTTGAAAACTTCTTTTTTCGAAAGCTCTTCTACTTCTTTGCCTTCTGGTGCGCGGGCAACAAAATCTATTTCTGCAACCTGCAATAAAGATGTTACTATTAACTGGCCGCCCCTATCGCCGTCAACAAAAACAGTTGTTTCTTTTCCTTTTGTTATATCAGCCAGCTGCTTTGGTACAGATGTTCCTTCTGCTGCGATGGCATTTCTTACACCATATTTCAAAAGGATCAAAACATCGGCCCTGCCTTCTACTATCACTATGCTTTCAGCGGTCTCTATATCAGGCCCTGCAGGAAGTCCTTGATATGATGTTATTTCTCCTGATCGCACAGACTCCTTTATCTGCTCTGAAACATCCTCTATGCTAGGTTCGCTTGTCTCCATCATTGATTTTAGAATTTCTTGTGCTTTGGATATTACTGCAGATCGCTTATCTTCCATCGCATCTTCAACCTTTTCCAATTTAATTACAGCTGTGCATGGACCAATTCTATCTATTGTTTCCAAAGTTGCAGCTATCAATGCTGTTTCAGAAGAATTTAGAGAAGAAGGGATTATTATTGTTCCTTCTGATTTTCCCTGCTCAGATTTTATTTTGACTTCTATTCTTCCTATTTTTCCTGTTCTTTGCAATTCCCTTAAGTTAAGTTCAGAACCCAATATACCTTCTGTCTGGCCGAATATGGCGCCTATTACATCAGGCTTTTCAACCACTCCGGTTGCTTTTATGTTTGCCCTTATCAAGTATTTTGTTGATGTTGGTGCTAATTTTGACATATTTTGGAAATTAATTCCTTTCTCATCCTCCTTTATTTGGATTTAATGAGAACACAGAAACAGAGATAACTTTCTTGTCAACCATTAGGCCTGTATACAAAAACGCATACTTTGCTGCCAATGATTAAAAGACTGTGAAGCGGTTTCCCGCAGTGATTATGATGTTTATAGGTCATCAATCAGACCATTCAAACCATCATTGAATCTGTTGTTATTTCTGTGATCTCAATAAATATGATGTTACTTAATTGTAGTAATTACTATATAAAGATTACTACTTAATTTAGATTGATAGTTTCAGGGGTTAAAAAGATTACTGGAGATATAACATTGTTATATTAATGTATGGCACGAATATTGATGATTGGGACACACCACGATGACCCAGATGGTCCTGAAAGATTGAAAAGAAGACTTGGTGAAGAAAGTCCAGATGTTATTATCTGTGAGGGGAGTGAGGCTAAGATAGAGGGACATCAAAAATATTTGGAGATGCTTAGAATAGAGGCTGCTAAACTTAGTGTTGGGCGAAGCAGGATTAGAAAGTTTTTGGCTTATGAAGAGATGGCGGGCTATGAAATGAGGACATCCAGACAATTTTGCGAAAGCCGCGGACTGCCATTTTTTTATTTCAACGATTCGGGACATATTTTAACGCCAGAAGAACGGGAAAGAAATGTTGGGAAATTTATTAAAGTTATACAAACCATTAATCCTGACAAGGTCACAGAGGCAATGAGAAAAGACTGTGATGACATTTATAGGATGCTGAATCGAGTCATGGGAACACCGCAAGAATTGGTTATGGTTTCGCATATTTCGGGTTATTATGAACACATAGGACCAAGGGACGCAGAAATGGAAATGGGTTTAAGGGGTCTTCTTCCAGAATTTATCGACAAAAATATAGCGTGTGTGAATGGGTACAAACACATTCTAAGGGATCCTCAAGGCCTGAGCTTTTATTCCAGAATAAGAGACTTGAAACCGGAGAGGGGATTGATTAGGTGAAGTATGTCTAGAGAAGGAAAAAATAGACATGTGGTTGACTAAAGGTAGGTAGATATGATCAACATCTTGGAAATTCCGGGCCAGTATTTTTTTGTTTGGGACAGGACCAGACATGAGGCTGCGATAAATGGATTAAAATTAGTTGAGGATATAGAAAGTGAAGACAGTGCCAAAAATAGGGAAAGGTTGCATCAAAGGATTGTTCCGGTTGTTGGTTTTAGGCAGGCTGAGAGACTGAAGGACGCAAAACCAGAAGAAGTGAGGGAGACTTTGCAAGTTGTCAGGGAAAGGCAGCAATATTTAAAAGGTTATCTTGAAGAAAGGTTTGAGACAGGTGCAAGTAGAGCAGGAACAAGATATCCTGAGAATTTTGGTGAGCAAGAAGTTAGAAGGGATGCAGTTTTTTATACATTAACGCGATCTGGATTGATTGTGATCTCAGATGCCCTTGGTGAGCAAACAGATTGGGAAAAAGCTTCTGGGGAAATTTTAAATGGAGAACGCCTTGATAGATATCTGCCCCCCGAAGTAACAGAGATTACTCAAGACCTTCTTCCCAGAGCTATTTTGTTCAACCAGCAAAGAAATGATCTGAAATCAAGATTGAGAGAATATGGTTTAAGCGATGATCAATTAAGGCAGCTTGACAAGGCTTTACCAAATGTAGTAAATTTAGATTTGCCAGAGGAACAAAAACAACAGGCTCAGGTCTTGTTACAAAGATGTATTGGACCCGAAGCTGATTTTGAAAGGGAGTTTGGTAGACTAACTGAACAGTTACAATTGGACCAGCAAGAAGCAACTGAACTAAAACAGAAATTGAAAAAAGTTGTAAGAGGTTCTGCTTTTAGACTGGCAAGGGGACTGTATGGATTGAAGAATGGAAGGATTGATGATGGGGCTTTAAATTCATTTTATACAACAGGATCTATACACAAATGGTTTGGGTTAGGCAGGGATATTTCAGAACTCGGGTTGACAGAGCTAGATATAGACCATGTGCATACAAGGAATGTAAGGTATGTTACTTCAATTATAAACAATCATTTATCGGGGTGGAATGGTCTTCCCACAAAACTTATAGAGCATCTTGGAATAGAAGATGCCAGCTCATGGCATACCCAGAGAAATACATTCCTTGATCCTGTTTTAGAGCCAGACCCAGAGACTTTGGGTCTCTATGTCGGGCATTTTCTTTTTGGGCACGGATCTGCAACAACAGGGTCTTATTCACCTAAAGACAAAGGAAGAGAACAGTTTCTGGACTTATTGGAAAGGTCCGGGAAATTAAACAAGGACTTATATGTAAACACAAAAACTTCAGGTGAGATATCTGAGGATTTTAGAAAGCAGATCAAGAATCCAGATAAGGTTGTGAAAAAATATACTGTTCCTCTCCAAATTTTCAGGCTTGCAAAACATGCGCTGGAAAGGTGTCAGGATCGGGAGTTTTACATGTCTGCTTTAAGGGGTTGGTTAGTGGACAGGTATACACCAGAGAGAAGATGTCTGGGAGGAGGGATTACAATGAAAAGAAATTACGAAGATTTAATAAGAACAATGGCTTCAGTTGTTGGTCTTAATGTCAGCGATGGGTATGAAATGAGTGAAAGAAGCAAGCATGTCTATGTCCGCAACCCGGAAATCGTCGGCTACCGGCCAGAAAGATCTTAGAAAACCTTTATACAAAACAACCGCATTTCTTAATTTGAAAAAATACTAAACCAACAGCTTCTCCACCTCAAATACAAAATCTTTTGCCCTTTTAAGCGATGTTTCAGCTTTCCCAATTTTTATTTCCTCTGCCATCTCATATTGAAATCTGCTTCTTTTGGACCTTTCATAATCGAAGCTCTGGATGAGCTCGTCTGCTTTTATTCCAGCAAGATCCAAGGCTTGGTTTTTTGTGTCCTCGAAACTTTCAACCAAGCCCACTTTTAATTTTTTCCTTACAAACACAATCAAGGCATCAGCTGTAACTTTATGTGATATTTTCTCCCCAACTTTGTATCCAAGCTTGTACAAAACAGCATTTGCAATATAGTACATTGAATAATAGGAGCAGACAACAGCCCATAGATAAGATAAATTGTTTCTGAAAAGGTGGTCAGCCACTTTCAAGCTTTCTGTTGAGTTTTTCCTGAATGTATTGAAAATATTTGCATCAATTTGATTAATATTTTTAAGGAGCCCTTCAACTAAATATGCCTTTACATTTACTTCAGCTTCACTAATCCTTTTTTCATTTAGCATTTCCAACAAGCCTGTAGTAGTTTTCAATCCCTATCAAAATAATGCTGTTTTTGATCGCTTCATTTACAACATTGAATTCCTTGCTCTTGGCCATTTTAACAAAATCAGTTGTTGTTAAAGTTGTTAGATGTATGTTTAGGGGCAGAGTATGAACTAAACTTTCTACTTGTTTTTCTTCTTCTTCCCCGCAAATTACCATAAGGTCTATATCCGATCCTTTCCCGGCTTTGCCTTTTGCATAAGATCCAAAAATCAATGCTGTCAATTGGAAACTCAGAGCGCCGAGCTTTTCGTACAGCACCTTGATATTTTTGTCCTTGAGAAGGCCTTCAGCTTTTTCGGTTTCAGCTTCAAAAACCTCTTTTGAAAATTTATTTGAAAAGGTTATCTCAACAGCCTTTCCCACTTGCCTTTTATCAACCAGCCCTTTTTTTAGAAGCCTGCTGACTGCTTCATGAACAATCCTGTAATCTGCCCCTGTTAGCTTAGCAATTTCCCTTATGGTGTGTCCTTCCTTGCCTTCCAAAAGGGCCTTTATTATTTTTATTTCAGTCTTCATACTATGTACATATATACATAACATTATGTACTTAA
>JACQNV010000031.1 GCA_016202865.1 Candidatus Aenigmatarchaeota archaeon | reverse complement strand
ATATACATGTTTCGTGGGTCTATAACAAGGTGTGCAAATGGTCAGCGTCTTAGTGACTTCGTGAGTTGTCTACCCTTTCTTTTAGGAAAAGAAAGTGTACAGTATCCAAAGAAAATTAATATACAAATATATTTGGAGAAGTATCAGATACACGATTTCGAAATTATGGGTCCGTCAGAACGCAAGACTCAGGACCCATAACTGATATCTCACCCCCCGCACAAACCACTTCTATATGCTTAATGCTTATAAAGTTAACCAAATATAGAGTGTATGGAAATAAGTGAACTCTCAGATGAGCAACTTGCAGCAATGGTAACTGTAAACAATGGCCATCAATATTTTGAAGTTTTAGATAAAAGATATAGAGCCAAAGTCCTCAATATAGTAAACTCTAGATTAGGACACCAGTATGATACGGAATCTATTTGTCAGGATGTGATGTTAAGAATTTACAGCTCTTTAAGAAATGGTAATTTTGCTCCTGAGCGTGCTAGTTTAGGAACCTATGTTTATACAATAGCAGTAAATGCAACAATAGATGCAATGAGAAGATTGCGTTCAAGAGAATCGCGCGTGGTTGCTGATAATTCTTCGCTAGATTTTGACAGCCCAGATAAAGAATTGGAGAGACAAGAGACTGTCAGACTCGTAAGGGAAGCAGTTAGATCTCTACCTGAAAAATACAGGCGTGTTGTAGAATTGAGGCTGAAAGGCATGACAGGGGAAAGCGTGGCTAGAAAATTGGGTTTGCCGCAGAACACAGAAAGATGGAGATGCCACAGAGCCAGAAAAATTCTTTTGGAGTATATTGAAAACCATCATCCAGAACTAGATCCGTCAGCTCTATAAGCTGTCAAAATAAGTCGCTTCCCAAGCGTGCTTTTCATGTTCTGTTTCTTCTACCAAGCCAAAATAAAAATTTCTCAAACCAAAGAGCCTTCGAAGCTCAGCCATTTCTGTTGTAAAAAAAGACTCGGAAACAGCCCTCATATCTTGATCTGGTTTTCTGTCTGTAAAATATTCCACATCCTTTCTATATTCAGCAAACCTAACCAAAGACTTGTCAATAGCTTGCTGTATGTTTATTTTAGACTGAATATGCGATGCAAGTCTAAGCTTACAATCTTCCAATCCACCAAGACACGCCTGAATATTGTAACCCATAAACAACTTTATAAATTTTTCCTGCTTAGCTTTGACTTCACGGTTTTCCTAAAGGAAATCCCTTTGTATGTGCGCAGGAAGTAGCCGCCTATAATTAGCCAGTATAATACATAACCAATAACCCTCAAGTTTTCCGGATTCCCGTCATATCCCACAAGAGCCTTGAATACAGAACCAACAGCCCCCTTTTCATGGAATGCATCTGTCGCATCTCTCGGATTAATATCATATGCGTGCTCTCCAAACCAGCCAAATTCTATTCCTGACCCCTCTGCAGCCTCCATCAATTCGTGTATTCCAAAACCAAATAACCCAGCTGCAAAAACTATCAAAAGGACTCCTGTATACTTGAAAAATTTGTGCAAAGGTAATTTTACTGTACCTTTCAGTAATAGGTAAGCAAGAACAAGTACAGGAATCAAACCTAATATTATTCCTATTGTGGTCCCACCAAAATCAACTGCATAGGACGCTGTCAAGAACAGAACAGTCTCTATACCCTCCTTAAACACTGCAATGAAAGCAAGAGCAGCAAGACCAATGGTATATTTGTTCGAAATAATGGTGTCTATTTTCTGCTGTAATTCTGTCTTAATATTCTTAGCGTTCCTCGCCATCCAGAAAATCATTGCTGTTAATACTATTGTGGCTAATAATGCTGCAACACCTTCAAATAACTGTTCCACAATTCCTGTCAATTCGCCCAAAGTGAAAACCAAAATCGCTCCTACAATAACACTCAATATAACAGCCAGCGCAGTCCCACCCCAAACATATTTTTTGAATTCTGACTTGTTTGTTTTACTGAGGTATGCGATGAGTATTGCAATAATTAAAGCAGCTTCCAAACCTTCCCTAAACATGATCAAGAACGGCGCGAAAACCATTATACCTCAGCCTCCATTTTTTCACTCTGTTTTGCAATATCATCAAATTCTTTCTTTGTGAGAACTTGTTTCGCTTTTGGGATCAGTACATTTTCTTCCTTGTCTATGTGAGAGGTTATTATTTTTGAAATTGAGTTTGCAATCTCTTTCAATCCTTCCCTGTCCACATTTTCAGAATCTGCTATCGCCTTTAATTCCAAAAACTTTTTCCTCATGAATTTGTGCTCATCCAAAAGGTCCTCAACAACCTTTGTTTTTTTCCTCATCTTCTTGAATAAAGTCATCTCCTCTGCCTTGAAATGTGTGATCATTGTTGTGTTGAAGAAGTCAGAAACCTCCTTTAGTTTTTTCCTTGAATTTATTTTTGCAGCAGAAAACTTTGTCAAAACCTTGATCTTCTCCATCACAACCTCTGTTTCATGGTTAATAGATTTAACTGGACTCATTCTTGCCCATTCATCTATCTTGTATTGACATGCAAAACCGCAAAGATTGTAAACATGCGACCTCATTATATCCATCAGCGGCCTTACTGTATCCTTGTTTGCAGAATAAACCCTGTTTTTACCATCTATTTTAAACTCAACAAAACCATGATCTTTCAGAGTTTTTAAATGGTGCGAAACCAAACTCTGTTCCAAATTTAGCTGTTCCGATATCTCGCTCACAGTCAAATCTTTCTCCAAAATTAAATTGATTATAGAAAGCCTGTTCCTGTCTGCCAGCACTGCAAAAAAACTTTCGCATAGCCCCGAGTTCATATGAATCTATGTTCATATGTATTTATAAAGTTAACTCCAAGTCCCATGTGCTTAAATAATTTTTTGTCTAACTTACCTAATGCGAAGTAGAAAATATACGAATGCTTTGGCTGCTGTACAAGAAATTCTCCACTACACAGACGCCGCTCTATCGGATGCTCTTGTGCTTGCAGAACATCTTAAGAGAGCTGATATGCCAAGGCAGGCTAGAGAGGATATAGAATGCATCATTGACAATTTATTGAGAACTGCCAAACTAACTTCAAATGTAGCAGGTTTGTCCTGCGGAATATATGATAACAAATCGCTTCCAAGAGAAAACTTTGATGTATATGATGCCCTGCGTCATCCAGTTAGGGTGTGGTGTAATTATATGTTTGGCGGGAGTTTAGTATTTACAGAAGATGGTGGCAGAACGCGTCGATATATACCGTTTTTTCATAGAGGAAAACCTTATTTTGGATATGGAGAATACGGTGTTAAGGCAGTAGGTAGTCGCGATGCAACCGAAGCTGTCTTCTCATCTCTGTTTTCCAACGCAGCAAAATATGCAAAATCCCGCGCTAGTCTTGAAATAGAACAGGACGAAGGTTTTGTTGTCTGCTCTGTTACAAATGATGTGGATAGGCAAATACCTGAAGATTATAAAGCAGCAATTTTCCATGTTGGTATTAGAGTTCCAGGAACAGGAAAGCCAGGAACCGGCCTGGGTTTAGCCACCGCCAAAAGGTTTGCAGAACTTCAAGGTGGCAGGTTATGGCTGGAAACAGAGGGCGATGAAGTTTCTTTCAGATTTACAATACCAGCTTCTAATAAGCAATAATTCCTTATAATAACTATGTTCGTCTTCGGCCATCTTGGAATCAGTCTTGGTATAATGTTGTTGATTAGTTTTCTGATTAAAAGAAAATTTGATTACAGATTTGTTTTAATTGGTGCGCTGCTGTCTGATTTTGACAAAGTTATAGGATTTTTGTTGACAGATATACATAATGGCAGAATAATCCTGCACACCGTTTTGTTTGCTGGAGTAATGTCTATATTATCTGCTCTCAGAAAAAGCAAAGTCTTGATAAGTCTGACATCAGGCATTTGGATTCATCTTTTATTGGATCAATTGTGGGGCGATCCACAAACATTGTTTTGGCCATTGTACGGGAATTTCCAGCCATTGCAAGGCTTTCAGCTAACAGATGTTTTGTATAATACAATTACACAACCTTACAATCTTGGCGGAGAAATAGCAGGTCTTGCAGTGTTGATATTTTTTGTGGTAAAATACAGGCTTTATATAATCAAAAATCTAAAGGAGTTCGTGACAAAAGGTAGATTATGAGAGTGCGCGATTTGAAAAACCAGCTAAATTTAATGATTCCAGAATTCAAGGTGAATGACCAGATGACAGCAGTAGCTCACTGGCTCAATAAAATTCACATGTCACCGAAAGGCGAATACATAACCTCTTCTGAAAAAGAAATAAAAACACTGGAAAAATTAAAGGGCTTGAAGCTTGTTGATTTTGAAGGTTCAGGAGAGATAAAAGTCAAACTCTCTGAAACTGGTAAAAAGCTTCACACTGATTTTCAGGCTCACGGCTATTTTAATAAATAATTTAACCAACTAACTGGCCTTCCTCTTCCTTACCCAGATCTCTTTCCAATCTCTGTATGTCCTTCTTGATTGCGTCTAGGTGTGCAAGAATGCGCTCTTTCTCTTTATAAAACTCCTGCAATTCAAGATAAACCTTGATTGATTCCCTGAATTCATGTAAGTGCAGTGTTGTATATGGAATTTTGTTCAAATCCTTGGATACCCTTGCCACAAGACCACCGAGCCACTTGTTCATTCCAATTTTGACATCCTTCTTGATTATTTTATCCTTGTCTAAATGCGCTCTCATCAATCTAACAATTGTTGCTGTTGGAAATGGCAACTTCTCCTTCGCCTCTTCCTCCTCACTAACTTCTTCTTCTACAGGTTCAATCTTAGCCTCTGCTGGTTGGCCTTCTACCGGTTCTGGCTGATTTTCTAATTGTGCTTCTTCGCTCATAATAATCCTCCTATATACTAGCTATATGACATATAGTTATACTATAGGAAAAACTTGGTTTTGGGATTTAAAAAGGTGATTTAGATAGGTTCTATTGTCTACAAGATAGTTACTTTAAAGTGGTTAAGGCTTATAAGTCCAAGACTCAATAATTTTTATGCCTGATTTGGTTTACATGAAGGGTGAAGAGTTTGTGAGGAAGATATTGGCGGGTGAAAGAGACTTTAGTAGAATAAGTCTCGAGCCGGGATTTAATTTAAGTTCTCACGAAGCATTTGCTAGATTAGGGGGGTGTTATTTTACTAACGCTGGTCTCGGGGTGCTTGGTCCTGATGGTTCTTGGACACCTTCTGATATAAAGTATGTGGATAAGCCAATAATATTAGACAGTTCCTATGTTAATGGACTTGTTGCACGAGGAGTTAAATTCCCGCTTCTCCAAGCTAGAGGAGCAACATTTGAAGACGCTGATTTTTCGGAGTCATCTTTGCAGGGAGCTGATTTGGAAGGCTCGTATTTTATGCGTGTAAAATTTAACGGGGCAGATATGGGGTGTGAGTGGTTTCAAGGAACATATAGGGGCATTAATTTGAACCGTTCTAGATTGCATGGCTGTGATCTATCTGGAGTTAAAATGGAAGGCGCTTATTTACAACATGCCGAGATGTGGTCAAAACTCAGGGGCGCAAATTTGCGAGAAGCTGATATGACACAAGCAGATTTCGGTTCGGTAGATTTAAGAGATGTAGACATTTACAACGCAATAGTTTTTGGAACAAATTTTATTAATGCATGGTTAATAGGCGCCAAAAACCTTGAACATGCAAGTGGACTGGATTATGCAATATTTTTGAATACAAGAGTCTCTCCTAAACAAAGGGAAATTATTGAAGCTATTCTAAGAAAAAGAAAAGATGGAAGTTCTTTCGATGTTGTATCGCAAGAATCTTAAACCCAACACTTATTAATTGTTGTTTCTATTATTGAAATCCTTTTCTAACACTGTATATGT
>JACQNV010000033.1 GCA_016202865.1 Candidatus Aenigmatarchaeota archaeon | reverse complement strand
TAATATTATACTATATATTAACTGACTAAACTTAAAAATAGGGATCCGAACCTTACTTATCCCCTATATAAAGCGCCATATCAATGGAAGACGATCCCTTTGTTATTCTGGTCCTCTGTTGGATTGTGAATTCCTTGTTTACTATAACCTTGTTTCCTATCTCCTTTGCCCCATATTTCAGATAATAGTCAAGGCTTGGCCTGCTTATGAGGGATTTGCTTAAATAAAGGTCTACTTTTGATACTGTATCAGAGCAGAGCTCAGAACCACATTTGAAGCTTGGAGTATCGTGGGCACATATTAGGATGTCTGCTAGCGTCTTGCATTTATCTGGAAAATCTGTGTAGCCTGTATCTGTTGCCAACAAGGATGTCAGCAGATTGGAAGTGAATATCTTGTTGTATTCCTCGTTTCTTTCTGGCTTTATTGTGGATGCTAGGAAAGCGAAACCAGCTATGAGTATGAAGATTACCAGAACTATGGTTAGCAACATTGATTGCCCCTTAAGGTTGGAAATTGATTTCCTTTTCAATTTGCCTGAAATCAATTTCGGCCCTTTGAGCCTTCTGCTTTGGGTCTTATGTCTTGTGTTTTTCATAGCTAGCTCGGCGCCTTGAATGTTAATATTCCCAAATCCACTCTGTCCTGAATGCTTCTGTAAATATTTACAGGTAGGGTGAGTATTCTAAATCCGCCCCTGCTCGTGCACACCTCTTCGCAAATCGTCCATTTATTACACTCCGGATAATTTCCGGCATTGCAGTTATTGTCCTCTCTCGCAGAAGGCAACAAAGCCTCTATCTCAACGCACGCTTGCTGTCCTACGGTTTTCTCAAAGTCTTCGCATGAATTTTCAACAAAGCCCTGCAATTTGCTGTCATCTAACTGACCGTCTTTTTTTGTGAAAAGGTCTGAGTGTGTTATTATATTCATTGATAGTATATTGCCTGCCACAGACTCCTTGGAATCAGAACCCCTTGTTTTCAACTGCTCGAAACCAGAAAGCATGAAGATGCCGAGTATAAGTATGACTATCAAAAACACGCTAAGCAAGATGTATTCCATTATTCCAAACTGCCCTTTCAGCTTCAGACCTTTACTAATCCAATATATCATTAACTGCACCCCTTAGACTCTAGTTGATTATAGTTTTCATTGAGTATTGAGACAAGCTCGCCAAACAAGTCCATTTCATCTTTAGTATTATAATTATCATTAGCTGCTGTTATTTCAACCAGAGTTTTTAGATTCTCCAGATTTGGCTTGGCTGTGGCAAGAAGACCTATGCAATCTGGTGTTCTATATTGCGGGTTGCTGTATACTTTTCTAAGCAGATCCATTCTTTCTATTTCTTTTTTCAAGAACACAGATAGCTGCGAAAACTGGATTTCATTCTTGTAATTATAGATTTGCTCGCCGCCTAAAATTACGGAAAATATGTCAAGGCCATCTTTGTAGACAAGCATTTTGTTCCCCGCCAACTTAACTTTACCACCGTTATTTTCATGGATTACTAAAATCCCATCGGTGTCAATTTCTGTGTCTGCGATTGTCACCTTTATTGAATTTGGAATTTGTTTTGTGCATTGGGCATAATTGAATCCCTGTATTTGGTATGATTGGTTAGCCTCGACAATGCCGCGTATAGGCTTGAGGAAATTGGTTTTTGTGTTGCTTGTGTATTCTGTTTCCCCACCACAAAGACCGAAGGTTATAGAAGGCTCTGAGGAGTCTGGGAATTGTTCAGTTATTTCCAAAATTGTCTTGTATGCCTCGGGTGAAAATGTAAGAAGGTTGTATATCACCTTTGTTTCAGGCAAGACCCCAACCCACCCCATTTTCCAGAAACCGAGGTCTAAAGAATTTGGATAGACATATAATAGATTTCCATCATTCAGGAAGAAGGGGACGCTACCGTCTATTCTGACATTATTTTTTCGTGATATGTATGGGGGGAAATATTCTATTTCAGATCTCACAGTGAGATTTTGGCTGATCCCGTAAACGAGCGTCTTCTCTATTGTGTTTTTTATTGACTTCAGCTCTGCAACTTCTATGTTTTGAGTCTGTTGTGGCGCGAGGACTACAAGAAATTTCACTGCAAAAAACAGGAAAAACCCAGCTATTATAATGCCAATAATTATCTTGAAAATTTCGAATGTGCTGATCATGTGAAAACCTTTGTATAGTATATTTAGTATGTGGGTTAAGAAATAGCTACTCTTCGCTAAATTCCATGTCTACTGAAGGTCCTCTGTTCACTAAAACTAGCTTTTCTGTTGATTCTATACAGAGGCTTTCAGATGGGCTTAACTTGTCTATCACAAAGCCTTCAAAGCTGTTGTCATTGCCTATGAAACCAATTGAATAGCCTTGATTTTCTATGACAGGCTCATATGTTGGATTGCCTTCCCAGCCCTTTGATGGGTTTGGCCCTGGATCTTGTGGATTGAAAAAGCAGACTTTCCTTACACAGCTTGTGTCTACAGGAATTGTTACACTTTTTGTTGAATCCTTTGCTGTTGTGTAAATGTCTAGAACATCATTGCGCAGGCTATTTGTTTGCGCGTCCAAGCCGGATCTGCATGTCTGTAATGTTGATCTTCCAAACAGGTTTAAGGTGGCCACTAGAACAAAACTTATGACTATGATAACAAATACAAAAATAAAAACCATTTCCACATTCATATGATAAGCCCAGAGTTTATATCTATTTTAGGTTCACTGTTAATGGTATAGAAGGACCAGCTTGATTGAAGTTTATCTGGGAAATTTTTTCTATCGAACAATCATTCACAGTTGTCACTGCTGTCTTTGTGACTACATTGAAACCATATGTGCCACCTTGTGTCGCTTTTGGTATGTTGAATGTGACGATGAAGAAGTTTTTCTCTTGGCTGTTTATCCAGCCTATTGGTGGATTAAGTTGAAACCACTGCCTTGAATCTTCAAATAATTGCGGGCAGTCGTTAGATATGTCACGACCGCAACCCGGCGCTACGGTTAGTTGGATGTCTGATAGATAGCACAGTCCAGCCCTCTTCCTGTCTTGATTTTTAACCCCGACCAAAAATTTGCCCTGTTCACCTGCTGGCTGATCAACCACGCTTGGTATATTCAACAATATTTCCTTGTCGCCTGTGTCCAGCTCTTGGCTCAATATCTCATCTGCTTTGCCTAATGTTCTGTCACCAATGCCTGTAATCTGCTTGAAAATTCCCTGCAAGAACACGATTCCCAGAGACAGAATTAACACTGCAAGAACTATAACCACGAGAAAGTTTATCCCAAATTCGATGCCCTTCATGGTGAATTATTGGTCTTGACTGCTTATATCTTTTAGATTACTCTGATTGGTTCCGAATTTCATCCCATACAAGACGCTTTTCATCCTCTTCTCTTTCACATGGGCTACCCAGTAATATGTTTCGTCTCGGGTGTTTGTTGTCATTAAAATTATTACTTTTCCAATCTTTGCGCGCCCGACACGGCCACGGCGCTGTATCTGCCTTATCTCTGAAGGCACAGGCTCATAGAAAACAGCAAGATCCATTGAGGGAATATCCAACCCCTCCTCACCAATCGATGTGCACACCAAAGTATTATATTCTCCAGATCTGAAATCTTCCAGCCTTCTTCCCTGCTCTTTCTGCGTAATTCCCTGAGTTCCTTTTTCTCGCCTGCCTTGGCCAATGAACTCAACCGGTTTTACATTATCCAATTTTCCAAGCACTTCAACTATTTCCCTCACTGCATCCCTGTATGTTGCAAAAATTATTATTTTGCTGTCTTGCTTTTCTTTCATTTGCTGGCTGACTAAGGAGCAGAGCTTGCTGATTTTTGGGTGACGATATCCTTGTTCAGCAAGGTTCCTTGTTAAAAACATTGCATTAGAAATTATTTTATCAGCAATGAGGGATTTTGCCCCCTTCGATTCGTCTTCCCTTAATTTTTTCCAGTAGTTTTCAAGGCTTGTTATTCCCTGAGTTTCCAGCAATCCGATAGCATGTTCTATTTTTATCGCCGGCGAGACAACTGAAATCCCTATGAAGCCGTTTTTGTTGCCTTGGTTTATCGATTTTATAAAGTGTGCTTGCAATTCCAGCAAATCTTTTTTCGTCACGCGACTGCGGGCAAATTTCATTCTCCTCAAAGTCTCGACTTTTTTGTTATAGACGGCTCTTAGAAGGTCTCTTATCTGTCCAAAGGCTTCGGGAAGTTCAACCTTTATCCAGTCTATTTCCTTTTCTTTAATATACTCTATGACATCCTCGTCTTGCTCTGTTTTTATTTCAACCGTGTCTATACCAGTGTTCCGGCATATCTCATGTATTTTTTCTCTTGTTCCTCCGGGGGACGCTGTGAGCCCGAGTATTCTTGGACTTTTTGCCTGTTCTAAATAAGCCTTTGCAATGTATGGATAAGCATAGTCGCCAACTGCATGGTGTATCTCATCAATAACCAGCAGGCTGAACTCTTTCAAGTTTAGTCTGTGTTCTTCAAGATCGTTCTGCAAAGTTTGAGGTGTTGCAAAAATTATTTGTTTGATCAGATACAAGGACTCTCTGTCTTCTGGTTTTGTTGTGCCTGTTATAACATGGAATTTTTCTTCTGGAATATTTAGAAAATGGGAAAAGGTCTTGTGGTGCTGGCTAACCAAAGGTCTTGTTGGAGCAGTAACCAAAATTTTTGATTCTGGATGTTTTTCCAATTTCAAGGCTGCCAGCAAGATGGCTATGTTTGTTTTACCAAGACCAGTTGGCAGGACGCACAATAAATTCTTGGATGCAGCTGTTGCCAGTATAGACTCCTGATATTTTCTTGATTCCATTGTGTTGGGTTTGATTAAGGGGTGGGAGACGAAAGCAGACATAGTTATATTTTAAAGTTTGTTATTAATAGAATAGCATGGATATTTCATTGCCGGAACCGCTAGACGAGCTTTTGACTAAATTGGAATCAGGTGCTATAACTAATTTTTATGGCGCACCCGGGACTGGAAAAACAAATCTCTGTTTGTTGCTTTCAGTTGAATGTGTCAAAAAGGGCGGCAAGGTTGCTTACATAGACACAGAGGGCGGCTTGTCTGTAGACAGGTTAAAACAGGTGAGCAAGGACCATGAAAAGATTTTGAAGAATGTTATTTTAGCTGAGCCGCGGGATTTTTATGAGCAGGGCAAGTTTATCCGCAATCTTGAAAAGGAGAAGGTGGATCTGATAATTTTGGATTCGTCTGTTGCTTTGTACAGGCTTGAACATGCAGAGCACAACAGCGACGGGAAAACAAAAAAAATTGACAAAGAGAAGACAGAGGCAAACAAGGAGCTTTCGAAGCAGCTTTCCATACTTTCCAATATTTCTCGAGATAAAAATATTCCTGTCATCGTGACGACGCACACATACAAAAACTGGGACACAGGAGAGAACGATGTGATTGGCGGCGATTCCATTAAATACTGGTCCAAGGCGATTGTGTTTTTGGAGAGGACAGGAAAAGATGGCGAGAGAAGGGCAATAATCGCAAAACACAGGTCGCAGCCAGAGGGGAAGACTGTCAAATTTGTGATCACAGAAGATGGGATTAAGCCGAGTGGGTTCAAGATATTCTAGAGTGAATCAGTAAATAATGAGGAAGATGTATGAACAAAATCGGAAAAGTTTCGCTTTCAACAACCAATTATCTATTAATCGCATCTATAATTTCTGCTGCTGTTATAGTCTCAGCTTATTTCGCTTTTGTGTATAAAGGCCAGAAAATAACTATTTTGCCAGAGCCGCTGCCATCTGGGGCAGACAACTGGAGTTTTATACCAAGCTATAGTCCAGGCATCACAATAGGTTATGATAATTACTGCGAGAATTTATATCTAAGGCCAGATGATCCAGACCCAGATTGCAAAGTGTGCCAAGATAACATAGATGAGATCAAGGAGAGTGAAAAGGAACAGAATGACAAATACATAGGCTGCCCATTTATCGATACGAATGCCTGCTTGTCATGTTATTTTAAAGCGGCTCTAGATCACGATCCTAGAAAGTGCGGTGGTGAATGGGTCATTACAACAACAGATCCCTGCAATCGTTGATTGGTCTACAATATCTAAAACCTTTTTCGGTAGTAGTATAATCTATCTACAGCCACACCAGCTTCAATTATTTTTCTTGTTGTCTCTCCAACATCATATTCAACCCTTCTAAATTCTACTGTCTCGCCATCCAAAACGGCATAACAGGCCCTGTAATCATCATCCCTTGGCTGGCCGACGCTTCCAACATTTACTATTGCTTTTTGCACATCATGTAATGGGATTATTTGGGATCCTCTAATGTAGTCCATTAGAACTTCTTCGGTATCAGGGTCTATAGTGGTAACTACAGGAACATGCGTATGGCCGATAAAACATAATTTCCCCACGTTCTCGAAAATATCATCTAGAAATGTATCGAAGTCAATTTCGGCCATCTCCAAAAACTCCATTATATATTCCCTTCTAAAATAAAGTTGATGATAAAATCCTTCTAGAGGCACTGCGTGAACAAATATTGAGTCTCCTTCCCTGTGGATGAATGGTAGAGATGAGAGGTATTGGAGATAATCTGAATTCCCCCCCCATTACTGTATCCCAACAATCTATTCAACATAGTTGGGAGTTGTTTTTTAGAGAGCAATTCTCGTGTCCATTTTGTTATGTCGACTGTGTTTGACTCCCAGTTATTGTTTTCTATGGATCCATAGTTGGTTTTTTGTATATGCCTGCGGGAAACATCAACATCATGATTGCCTGTCAAAACAAGGTCGCATTCCCTTCTCACAAGGTCTATCACTTCCCTTGGGTTTGCGCCATAGTCTACAAGATCGCCCAGACAGTAAGTTTTGTCTATGCCTCTTCCTTGCCGGTTAAGGCTATCCCTATCCCTAAATACAGCCTCTGCCGCTTCCAGGTTTGCGTGAAAATCTGACATTATTGCTATTGACATAAAATCTCAGCTTGGTAACAATCCCCAGAAATTCCAAATTCCTTTTGGTTCTGGTTTTTGTTCGCCTTTCTTTTTTGCGCATGTAAAATACCTGTAAACATCATTCCCGTTAATTGGTTCCTGAACTGTTCTAGACATTAGATATGGGCAGACCTCTTCTGGTTTTCGGCTGGCAACATGGAAAGATCTTATCACTCTGCACACAGGCGTCTGGTCAACTCTTAGCTGATACCTTGCACCATTGTTGGCGCACTCTGTGAATCTTTCCTGCGCTGTTTCAGGGTCAGCAAATTCCCCTCTTGGTATTTCCCTGACTAAACCTGGCCTCACTCTTTCACATTGGTATGCGCCTACCCAGCCTTTGTCTCCCGGCTTCGGTCCTGGTGTTTTGTAGTTTGACATTTTACTCATCCTCCATGCCAATTAGTGGAGCCAGTTCGTCTAGAGCGATTAACCCCCTATCATCGATCATCACTTGTTCAAAGTGTCCGTCTCCCTCTCTATCACAGATGTCAGCTTGAATGAAGGGTCCATATTTAATGTGTTCACCATCTTGAGCACCCCCAACTAAAAAACTGCGGTTATATTTGCCTGATGGCGACCCAACCACAACCATTACTTCCCTATTTCCTATATCATATTCTTTTTCCATCGAGTCAACAACTGTCCTTGAAAAGAGTGGATGTACCCAAGATGGCACCCATGAATAATTAAAAAGCGGTTCTCGGTGACTCGACCCAACCTTTCCTGTTCTTAAAACGTCTTCTCTCAATCTCCTTTCTATTTCAATGTTTCTTTTAATGTTTTTTGTGATATCTGAAAAGGCCTCTCTATACTCTGCTTTCACTTCTTCAATTTCTTCTTCTGTCAGCGATCTGAGACCATTTGGAGAATTGGAATCTGTTAAAGGCTTCATGGGTTCAAATATATTTGATTTGGGGTAGATTCTAAACTCCTCACACTCCCCAGAAAAACATTTCGTTTTTGGATCCACTTCCCCACTATAAAAACCGTGCAGTTTTGTATCTACTCCTTTAATAATAAGTTTGTCGAACCCTTCTGATACATGTCTCCTTTCAATCATTATTTCTCGACTATTTGGAAGATAAAAATCATATATACCATCTTTCTTTACAACATCCAGAACAACTTCAATATCTGTCCTTGTGTCTTTTGGAGGTGTATACTTGTCCTCTACACAACTTGCATCAAGAGCCAATGTCAAAGCCGCGGCTGCGCAAAGGCCAGATGCCCATCTATAAACTGATTTCATGTTCATTTCTCATCCTCCATGCCAACTAGTGGAGCCAGCCGTTCTAGCAGATTAAGATCATCGTCACTTGGTTCGATAGCAATTGGACTATTAGAATCTAGGCAAGTAAAAACAAGCCCATCATCTTCAAAGAAAATCCTATGGGAGTTTCTAGATCTCGCTACGGTGATGGAATATTTTGAGGGTCTGACAGGCAGTTTGTTGCCTACAAAAACATTTGTTGGTTTTGTTAAGCTTACAGTAAAGGTTTCATCTTCAGTTTCGTACACTTTTGTTTTTTCTGTCACTGTTTCCTTTTTGAAAAATGAAAGGTATGAAATATTAGGAAACATTGGTGTACTATAACTCTTGCTAATGCTTCCATTTTTTACAACATCTTCCCCAAGTCTTGTTGCTATTTCACGTCGCCTTTTAATCATATGAGAGACATCTACTGTCGCTTTTCTATATTCTTTATTTGCTTTTTCCAGTGCATCACTCATATTTCCTGAGTCCGGTTCTAGCCTATCTTCAGAATTATATTCGTTAATGTCTATAATATTGTCCAGATTTAGATCAGCAAAATATGGATGAGATCGATCTATCCTTTTAAGGACAATTCCAGAACCATCACACAAAGAGCCTTTAACCCATTCCTTGTTTCTACCAAACTCTATTTCTCTCCCATCAGATAATGGGTAGGTAAGACTTGAAACTTCACAATAAATATCCAAACTTTCTCTCACTACCTGGGCATCATTCAAATTGCTACTTGTTTGTTTGCTTGCAGGATCTGTACAAAAAACATAATTCAATCCAACAACTCCCAACACTACTGCACTTGTCCATCCTACAAAACTTCTAGCGTAGTCTCTTAGTTTTCTCATAGTTGGTTAATTTTGGTTTTTGGGTTTATAAAGGTATTTTTGTTACCTGTTAGTAACTGTTTATCTACAATAAACAAATTTGTATAACGATGTTATATATAACTTATTATCAGACACTATATTCCTGTGAGTGGAACAAAATGTAAGCTTTTTATACTAGTAAGCGTAATATTATGTCATGGAAGAACAGGAGATTTTAAGGGAAATGGAAGCCCAAAATAGGTGGTGGGTTGAAAAAAATATAGAACTAGATAAAAGCCTTATCGAAAGGGGTGTCTATAAGCAGGTTTTAGATGAGGTTAATAAGAAAGAAGTTACAGGACTTATTGGATTAAGAAGGGTTGGAAAAACTACTATCCTTAAGCAGATAATTAGCTATCTTCTCAGAAACGGCGTAGACCCTAAAAAAATATTGTTTTTTTCTTTTGATGGTTTTAAGAAGGAAGAGAAAATACTAAAGCAGGTCATTGAAATATATTCCAGATACATACTAGAAGCTGAACTAGCTAAAACAGAAAAAATTTATGTTTTTTTTGACGAAATCCAAAAAGTAGGCGAATGGGGAGAAGAAATGAAATCAATTTATGACAAAAACTATAAAATAAAATTTTTTGTAACAGGATCATCCAGCATGAATATATTGAGAGGAAGCGGAGAAAGCCTTGTTGGCAGAATTAATATACATAAAGTGTTCCCCTTTAAGTTTAGGGAATTCTTAAATTTTCGCGGGGTTCAAGTCGACCAAAAAAACATTTATGAAATAAAATATCCAACTGATTCTGAAAATATTATAACCTCCTTCAACAAATACCTCAAACTTGGCGGGTTTCCAGAACTTTATTTGCTAACAGACCAGGATATAAAAACAAAAATAAAAACTTTTCTTGACCTAACATTCTACAGGGATATAGTCAATTTGTTTGAAATAAAAAGGCCAGATGTGCTTGACGGTTTGTTTCTTTCTTTGTTAAGGGAGTCTGGGAACTTAGTCAACTATAACAATCTGTCAAACTCATTAAACACAAAATTCGAAACAATAAAAACATATATTGAATATCTATCATATTCTTTCCTTATATCACAAAGCAAATTCTTTTCAAACTCCAGGAAAACTGTTGAAAAAAATACAAAAATCTATGTTTCTGACCATTCTTTTTCCAATATTTCAGAAATTGAAGAAGGTCTCAAAATAGAAACAGTTATTTACAATCACTGTAAATGTTTAGTAGATCAGGGTGAATTTGATGGTATTTTTTACTGGAGAAATAGGAAGAATGAAGTAGACATTGTTTTAACCTCGCGAAAAGAAGTTTTGCCAATAGAAGTTAAGTATAGGGAAGACCCAAAAAAAATCCCTGGACTTTTAAAGTTTATGAATGAATTCACTGTCAAAAAAAGCATAGTTGTCACAAAAGACCTTTTTGAAAAAAAACAAATAGATGGAAAAGAAGTTAACTTTATACCAGCTTGGCTATTTTTGTTAGCGGTTTAGAATATTACTTTGTCTCCTGGCTTCGGTCCTGGCGATTTATAATTTGTCATTTTTGTTCTCCATGTCAACTGAAGGTGCTAGACGATCTAGGATTTGCAATACCTGATCTGGTGGTGGTTCAGAAGGACCACTATAACCTTCAAAATCCCCGTCTTGATTACGATCCCAAATTAAATGGTAAGAATCACCAATGTGAATTCCGATATCAATTCTATCAGGAGCATGTCTCGAAACTGTTACTGTTACTTTTTCAGTTCCAGTATTATAGCCTTTTCCTATCGTGTCAACAACTGTTCTTGAAAAAGTTGTATTTACCCAAGATGGCATCCATGAATAATTAAAAAATGGCTCTTCATGACTTGTATAAACTTTACCTGTTCTTAAAACATCTTCTCTCAATCTCCTCTCTATTTCTATGTTTCTCCTGAGTCTTTCTGCTATATCTGAGATTTGCTGATCTGAATCCTTAGCTTCCTTCTTCTCTCCATCTGTTAAGTGATCTAGGTTATATTTTTGAATTGTTTGTATATCTGTTTTCGGCCTCTCTGATGGTGTATACTTGTCACCCACACAACTTGTATCAAGAACTAAAGTCAAAGCCGCGGCTGCGCAAAGGCCTGATGCCCATCTGTAAGCTTTTCTTGCATCTAGGTTTTCTGCAAAACTTCTAGCGTAGTCTCTTAGTTTTGTCATAGTTGATTAGTTTTGGTTTTTGGGTTTATAAAGGTTATAATTGTTGTTACTAATATGGAGTAAGATCATTGAAGTGTCCTTTAACGATAATTATTTAAATACTGTCAATAATAATAGAGTTATGAATGACATATTGTCAAGAAAAATAGTGTTGGATCTGCAAAAGTGGATGGATAGGAAGGAGATAATTGCCATAAAAGGTCCGAGGCAAGCTGGGAAAACAACTGTGATGGAAATACTCTCGAGGGAATTGGTCCAAAGTGGTGTGAAAGAAGAAAATATAGTTTTCCTCACATTTGAGGATATGGAAATTCTCGAGGCTTTTATCAAGGATCCTAAATCCTTTGTGAAAAGTTATGTCAGGAACGAAGAGAGGCATTATTTCTTTTTTGATGAATATCAGTATGTGCCTGATGGAGGGAAAAAACTGAAGCTGTTGTACGACACTTTTCATAATATAAAATTCATAATTTCTGGGTCATCTTCACTCGAGCTGACAGACAAACTTTCAAAATTCCTTGTCGGAAGGGTCTTTTCATTCACTCTTTACCCGTTCGATTTTGGCGAATTCCTCGAAGCCAAAGACAAAAGGCTGAGCCAGATATACAAAGAAAAAAACAAGCTTCTCAGGGATTTTTTAGTTGAAGGAAAACCTTTTGCCGTAAAAGAAGATATATTTGTAAATGAAGTCCTTAAACTCTTTGAATTATACTCTGTTTATGG
>JACQNV010000032.1 GCA_016202865.1 Candidatus Aenigmatarchaeota archaeon | reverse complement strand
TCAACAAATTCACAATCAAACATAAAAATAGAAATTTCAAACAGTATTGCAACTTTAATTCCCGAAAAAGATTTTTATGGACAAAGAAATGTTGTTTTTACTGTAACTGATTCTGGGGGCCTTTCTGCCAATTCAAATACAATAGTTTTAACTGTTAACAACCTTCCTGAAACAGAAGGATCGACAATTTCACCAGATTCTAAAATCTCAACAGACTCCTCTGCAATAAAATCCACTTTGAGAAAGTCTGAGATCACAGCATCGAACATACAAAACTCCACAATAGAAAATTCAAGGGTTTCTAACTCCGTTATATCAGATTCATTTGTTGATCCGTCAAATATAATTAGATCCACAGTTAGTAGTTCTACTGTTATCGATTCTAACATTACAGACTCTGTGATTACCAACTCGAATATACAAAATATGGATCTAAAAAACGCTGTTGTAAAAAATAATTTTCTCGAGTCTGGAAGAATCGCATATGTTGATAAAACTTATACTGGACCGAAAACATTAGACTACATAAAAGACCCCTCAAGGGAGTGCAGTTTAGTTGACTGGAATGCAACAGAATGGTACCCTGTTTGTACATCAAGATGTCAGCAGACCAGAAATTATGTTAAAAAGGATGGTTTAATTTGCAAAGGCGAATCTGGCAAACCACAACAAGAAGCAAGGGTTTATGTACCTCAGTGCAAACAAGAAGATTGGGAACCAATAATAGTTTCTAGGTGCCAGAATGGTCTGTGGCAAACAAAAGAGTATAGAAAAAAATCAGGAATTGACTGTGAGGGGGGATTTTCAAAACCACAAAATGAATATTCTGCTTGCCAACAGGTAGTTGGATCTGGAAACATTAATATAAACGGTCTAACTCTAACAATAAAAAATATTGATAGGGTTGTTTTTTATCCATTACAAAAACCGTTGGAAAACACAAATACAGAATTTAGGGTAGCCAGTCCTTTTGATAGCTGGACAAGAACGAAAAAAGCTGTATTAACTGGCACTGATCTTGCGATAGATTTCTCAGAAATGGCTGATGGCGTATACGGATTTAGCATTGTCACACAAACAGCTTCAGACCACGATGAGTGGATGGGCATAGACATACAAGATATTGGAGGCTACATATTTGTAAGTGATGATAACAGGAGCAGCAATTATTATACAAGAGTTCAGCCACCTGGAATTGGACGGTGGATTGTGATTGAGAAGAAGGGGAATTCAATTCTAAAGTTTACGGAAGATAAATTTTCAAAAGATACTATACCTCAAACACAATCACAGCAGACAACAACTTCTACAGAACCAGCAACACAGATTACACAACTACCTGAAGAGGGTGAGTATAATTGGACATTTTCATCTGAAACATATGTGCAACCACCACGCTACATAATTTGGGAGAATCCATCAATTTACGGTGTTGCGGCAAGGAGATGGACAATGAAAATTCCGAATGACGGTGAGGTGTTTTTGCTCGGATCAAGCAACCAGGAGGACTGGTCAAAAACAATTGCAGTGATGCAGGGAAATAAAATAAGGGCATTTGATCCAAACGGATATTATGCTACGAAATCTTCTCCAGAACTAATTAATATAGCATCTAAGATTTTAGGCCAAACACGACAGGAGAAATGGGAGAATGGTCAACTCAAAACATATTACTGGACAATAAATGTTAATGGTAAACACTATCATGTCACTCTGGATAAAGTATATGACTTTAACTGGAACCCACTTGGAAATATCGGATGGTACACCGACTACAATGGCGTTGCAAATATAATTGCAAAGGATCAGGGGTATGCACCAGTATTTCCAACGACACAAGATATCTGGTCTTGGACATGGAAACAGGTAGCTGAAAAAACAGGCGTCAAGGAATTAGATTTGTACACCACTGGAAAAGCCAAGATCCATACATATCTTCAGGAATATGAACAATTTAGAAGGAATGATATAACTATTGATTACAACTTGGGATTGGAAGAATTGGGTCAACTTTACAGGAGTTACCAAAAACCAGAAAGCCCACAGTTCTTCATGGGACAGGAGGAGATTATAGGCCCAGGCGCCATTAGCATCCCCTGCAACCCTCTTTATGTTTTCAACCAGTGCGAACAAAGTACATCAACCACACCACATGTATCCACAGATGTCAGCACAGCAATTTCTGTATATAGTTCTGCGCCAGAAAATAAAGTTTTATCGGCATCATATAGTCCAGAAAAGGAAAAATTTGAGATAGCTTCATGGTCCAGTGTTAAACAACTCAAAGACACCGTAGTATCGTGTTTCAGTCCAAAAGATGACGACTTAGCAGGTTTAGGTATCAATATGGCATGCAGCATAATACCAATAATAGAGTTGGGTGTGGATGCTGTAGATATTACGAAGTGTGCGTCTACGGTAGATAAGAATATCTGGGACAAGATCATCTGTGGTATAGTTTACACCGGGACAACTGTAGATGTTATTGGGAATGCGGGATGGATTGCTTCTGGTACAGTTATTGGAGCTGTAATCGGTGCAGGTTCCGAAGTTGTTGATGTTCCACTGACTACACTAAAAGTTACATTGAAAGCGCTTAAATCAAAGACAAAGCTAGCTCCAGTTATATTGGAACACTTATTCAAATTTTTGAAAAGTTCTAAGGAGGCTACCATAGAATTCGCCAAAGCAATTCACAAGATAAAGGCTGTTTATGATGGCGAAAAGTTTTATGAAGTTGCGGAAAAAATCATTAGAATGATTTACTGGGTTAGTAAAACAGGAACTTAT
>JACQNV010000030.1 GCA_016202865.1 Candidatus Aenigmatarchaeota archaeon | reverse complement strand
AACAGAAAAAAAGGAAAAAATAAACCAGAAGCTAATAGTTCCTGACACTTCAATCCTGATTCAAGGAAAATTGTCTCAGATGATTAGAGAAGGAAAATTAACAGACGCTAAAATAATCATACCTGTAATGGTATTAGATGAATTACAAGCTCAAGCCTCAAGAGGCAAAGAAATTGGCTTCGAAGGTCTGGAAGAAATCAAAAAAATAAGGGATGCTGGAAAAGAGAAAGGCATCGCTATTTCTTTCACAGGTAGAAGGCCTACAATGGAAGAAATAAATCTCGCAAAGAAAGGTAGGATAGACGCCCTGATAAGGGATGTTGCTTCAGAAAAAAAGGCAAAACTTTTGACCTCTGACTATGTCCAAGCTTTGGTTGCAGAGGTTGAAGGAATACAAGTTGAATATATACCGCAGCCTTTGAAAGAAAGCAAGCTTGTTTTGGAGGATTTTTTCACACCAGACACACAATCTGTTCATTTAAAAGAGGGAACAATACCTCTTGCAAAAAGGGGAAAGCCCGGTGAAATTAAGCTGGTAAAACTGAGAGATAATCCGATAGAAGAAGATGAGCTGAAAAAAATAATTGACCAAATTGTTTTGAAGGCAAGATCTTCAGATGATGGTTTTATTGAAATGAGCAATTATGGGTCTTTGATTATCCAGCTTGGTAATTACAGAATTTCCATTGCCCGTCCACCATTTTCAGACGCAACAGAAGTGACAGCAGTAAGGCCTATAGCAAAAGTAAACATAGCTGATTACAAGCTTCACGCAGAACTAGAAAAAATGTTGGCAGATCAGTCTGTGGGCGTTCTTATTGCAGGGCCTCCGGGTTCTGGAAAGTCCACCTTCGCAGCTTCAATAGCCGACATGCTTGTTAAAAGCAATAAAATAGTAAAAACATTTGAACAGCCAAGAGATTTACAGGTTGGCCCTGAAGTGACGCAGTATGCGCCTTTAGATGGAAGTTGGGAAAAAACAGCTGAAATACTTTTACTTGTCAGACCAGATTATACAATCTTTGATGAAATTAGGAAAACACACGATTTTAGAGTTTTCTCAGATATGAGGTTGGCTGGTGTAGGAATGATTGGTGTCATGCACGCAACAGATCCTATAAACTCCATACAACGTTTTATTGGAAGGGTTGAATTGGGTGTTATACCACATGTAATCGATGTCGTAATCTTCATAAAGGCTGGAAAAATAGAAAAGGTCTACGAGCTTGCTCTAACAGTTAAAGTTCCACATGGAATGATGGAAGCTGATTTGGCAAGGCCAGTTGTAGAAATCAAGGACTTTGAGACAAAGAAAGCGGAATATGAAATATACAGCTATGGAGAAGAGAATGTTGTCATCCCAATAGGCGACACAAAGGAGAAGTCAGCAATAAAGGAGCTAGCAAAGCAAACAATTTTCCATGAAATAAAACGCTTTGACCACTCTGCAGAAATTGAAGTCTTATCTGACAATGATATTACAGTAAGGGTAAGGAACGATGTAATTCCTGCTATAATCGGTAAAGGTGGGTCAACTGTTGAGAGTTTGGAGAAAAAGCTCGGTCTTCATATAAACATAGAACCAAAGGAGAAGACGCTCAAACATCCTGTAAGCTTTATTTATGAAGAAACTGGTGGCCGATTTAACTTGCTTGTGGATGAGGAGATGACAGGAGAGCAGGTTGACATCTATTCTGGAGAAGAATTCTTGCTGTCACCGACAGTTGGAAAAGAAGGCAAGATCAGCATAAAGAAGAATTCGGATTTAGGCACAAAAATATTACAAGCCCTGGCTTCTAAAAGGTTGAAAATAGTTGCCTAACACTTCTGAAAAACAGGTGTGTGTTAATTTAAAACTTACCCCCAACTAATTTCATGGCAGATGATCAGACAACAGTAAATCAAGTAGTAGGAAAGCTCCTAAGGGAAGCATACGATTTTGAAGGAAACTCAGTTGATTTTACTGGAAAATCTGTAGGAATAGGAAAGTTTAGAGAGGATGTGATTGGAAAATATCCTGTTATATTTGATCTAGACTTGGACATCCCTGTTACTAGTCTTAGGGGAGCGAAGGCGGGTGGTCTTGAGTTTGGAATGTGCGAAGTTCTGGAAAATGCTGTGGCAGCCTATGCTAAAAATAGTCTAGATGGCGGCGTGAGAATCCGGGCATATTCAAATGATCAATATTATGTACTAGAAGTTCAAGATCTTGCAGGTGGTATACCAAGTGAGGTTATGAGCTTTGTAAACAGAGATAGTACGGTGGCCATTTCCAAAAAAAGGGAATCCAGCTCACTAAAAGCCGGTGGAAAGGGGTATAAATGGATAAAGCAAATAGCAAAGACCATGGATGCTCAACTGGATATTGATGTTAACGAGCCTTATGGGAGAAGAGGAACGAAGGTAACTCTTTTTGTGCCAAAACAATGACGCAGTCTATTCCTTAACTACTTAAATCCAATATACAATACCTAAATAGGTGAATATCTGTTTATGGGCATCCTGACTGTTTTTGAAAAAAATTCAAGGGAGATGAAGGAGTCAGATTACAAGAAAGAACAGAGACTGACAGAAGAAAGGATTAAAAAGTGCCTTCAAAAAGGCGACTATTTATGCGCCTCGCTGAGCTACCAGCTCTTGGCAAAGGTTGCAGAAGAGCGCCAGGATTACGATTCTGCGGTCAATCTATATAAAAAAGCCTTAGATAACTTGAAAGAAGGTGGAACCCCCTTTGGGATAGGGTGGTTATACAGGTTAATATCCAATATCTTGTTCAAACAAAAGAAATACAATGAGACAATAGAAAACGCCATCAAGTCAGCTGAATATTTTGTGCAAAGTGGAAGCATTTACGCCGCACAATGGTCTTATAATTTGGCTGCAAAGGCTGCTGAAGCTGGGCAGGATTTTTACACAGCGATGAGGTTTTATAAAAAGTCTTTGCTGCTTGCGGATGATGATGGTGTAAAACAGGAGCTTGAAAGGCTGAAAAAAATATCACCGCACCCAATAATTCTCGAGCTGGTTGATAGAAAACAAATAAAAGAAGGCGAAGAGGCCCAGTTTAAGATAATCGTTGAAAATAATAGTTTGGAACCAATAAGGAAAGTCAAGCTTGTCAATGATAACATGGATGTTATAGAAGAGATAGATCGCCTAGGTCCACATGAGGAAAAATATTTTTCATATAAAACAGTGGGGAGGGTTGGAACGCTCAAGCCTAGCTACAGGAAAATTTTCTGGGAGAATTCAATAGGCGATACATTTGAGGAAAGCATAGATTCGGCTGAAATAAGGGTCGTGCCAAACATAGAAGTAATAACATCAATAAACCCACCTGCAAGGCTGAACAAACCATCTGACTTCATTGTACTAATCAAAAATAAATCAGAATCTAAAATAAAAGGTGTGCAGATATATGCCCGCTTTCCAGACAGTTTGAAAGTCATACCAACAACAAAAACATATTTTGAATCAATAAACCCAGATGAAGAGAAGGGAGCGGTGTTTTCTGTAACTCCGATCATAGTTGGTGAGACAAAAATAACAAACATAGTTGTCAGATATAGGGACGAGCTTGGGGTAAAGTATGAGGAAAATATTGAACCGTTTTTTGTAAAGGAAATAGTTGCTGAACCAGAAATTAAAAAGTCGTATAAAGAAGTTGTAAACGAGCTCGGGAAAACCGGTATAGAGTATCTCAAAACAATAGAAAAGAAGAGAAGGGAAATAGATGTTGGCGCTCATCCAATATCTCAGGAGGAGTTCTTGCGCTCAACAAAAACATTTTTTTCAGAGCAAAGAGGTTACACGCTAGATCACATATCCCTGGATCATGTTGTATCCCATATATTAGATGCGTGCAGTTCCATGACATTAATAAGCTCACATAAATTTGAAAACGAGTCTTTGCTGCTTTTTTCAGGCATTAATTTGGGGACAATATATCTGCTTACAATAGGAGTGAAAGAGGATGGCGGGCTTGTTAATGTTTTGTTCAAGGGATACTCAAACAGGAAAGACTCACTGGGAAATTTTGTTGGCGCCTGTGCAGATCTTGTTGAATACACAACAATGGTGATGAGCTCTGCGAAAGAAGTAGAAAAAATAGAAGTTAATCAGGTCATAAAAATAATAGATTCCATCGTGCAGCGGTCTAAAATAGGGGCAGATATAGCAAAAAACAAAGAGACTGTTGTAAAGGATTCAATTGTTCAAAGGGCACAGGTTTAGCTGGTTTCTGATTTTAGAATTTTCAAAACTTGCAAAAAATCATCTATGTTCCAATCGCCTTTAGCAGCATCACCGAAAACTATTGATTTACAGCCAGCAGATTTAGAACAGTCAACATCTTTCTGGTTATCGCCGATGTAAACTGTGTTTTCTGGTTTGATGTTAAACCTTTCAAAAGCGATCAAGAGAGGCTCTGGGTCTGGTTTGGGTCTCTTATAATCATTAAAAGTTATAATATGCTGGAAAAATTTTCTGATGCCCAGTTCATCAATTATTCTGGTCCCTATCCTGCTGGTAACTATTCCAAGCTTATAATTTCCATACAACTTATTCAATAATTCAACTGCGTTCTTGTTTACCTTTATAAGTTTATGAAATTCTGGATAAATTGAAACGCCGTATTTGCATGCTTCATCAAGAACACTTTCTGCAATTTTCGGGCAACATAGCTTTATTACAGTACGCATGGGATAGGCATAAAAGTCTTTTTTATAATCTTCAAAAACCAATTGCCTTCCGCCATATTTTTTATTTAGCGTGTTCAGGAATCTCCAGTTTGCTTCTGCAGAGTCGATTAGTGTCCCATCAATGTCGAACAAAATAAGTTTTATCATCTTATATAATGGACCTGTGTTATAAATCCTATTTCACTCTAGTGAAAATAAAATCAGAGTCCGGGCGCAAATTTTTCCTTGTTCTAACCCAATCTGGATCCAGATCATCCGGATTGATTATAGAATATTCGTCATACTCAAGGCTTTTTACAAGATCGTTTAAGCTTTCAAATCTCGGACCCCTGAATTCTGACGGGTTGATGCTTACTGCACCAAATTTTCCACTTTCATCTTTAAAATAGGCCACTGCGTGTCTGGTTTGCTGCTTTCTCAGCCCAAGAAAATTGGATTCGAATCCCTGTGAGCGAAGCAAATGGACCCCCCACCATTGCGCCACCATCGCAGTCATCTTCTGCTTTTTCCCAAATGACTTCAGGAGATGCCCAAAAATCCTGCTCACCATATATATCCATATCTTCGTGCCCTGTATTAAGGCAGAGAACAGCAGCTTCTATTCTTTCTACGGGAGTAATTACACCTTGATTACCATAGAAACTTTTTTTAAATTCTTCGAATGTTTGATATCCAAGATATCTTTGAGGCGGTTCGCTGTGCGTGAGGCTGTGAGCATAGTGACGATATCGCGCATAGCGTGATGAGTTTATACATCCTCTATATAGTACGGATGCTAAAAATCCTACATTTAATATTATAGAAGCTATAGTCGCCCCTCTCCAAAATCTGTTGTTATGATCTATTTTCATCTGCTAACTCTTTGAATGGAAAGAAATAAATTAGTTTGGGTTGTGGATTTTGTCTTGAAAGAGAGGTGGGCTATAAGAAAATATAACAATGTTATACAACCTTCCTAATTTAAACTTAACATATAATTATTAAACATAGATCCTATGGTAAGAAAATGGGGAAAACCTGATAATGTGGTTGCAGAAAGATTTAGGAAGGAACAGATCCCCGGCTTTTTTAAAAAAGAAGTCGTGCTGGAAAATTTTGAAGTTGGACTTGCAAAAAAATACAACATCATTGTCGATGTTTTTAGGGCGGGCAGGCACAACATAAAAGAAGACTTTACAGAGGTAATTTTGGTTGACACGAAACCAAAGCTTCTGAAAAAGATAGTTGACGATCTGCTAACAGCTGACGACAACAGCGTTTCCTGCGAACTTGAAATAAAATTTAGTGTAGTTAATCCAGAAAACATTCTTGCAAATCTTTTAGAAGGAAAGATTCTCCTAACCCTAGACGATGTTTTTGTTGAGCTCAATTCTAACCTTATTTCGAGGGTTTTGGCACCGACAGTTAGAGAACTAAATGTAGACGAATTATATGGAAATAAAGACATCATAGATGAAATCCAGGTTAGCTTCGAGGTTGAACTAAAAAAGCTCCTGGATATGTGGGGTATGGAGCTTCTAAACCTATCCCTGATATGGAAGTTTCCAGAAAACTACAAACAATATTTGAAATCAAGCGGTATGCGAGCCTTTGACGACAAAACAAAACAGAAGGAGTACGATGAGAGCCTCAAGGGGGCGGCGCGAGAAAGGTCGCTGAAAAAAATAAAGGGCGGCGGCGAGCCGACAACAGAGGAAGTAAAATCGAGATTGGAAAAACAAACTTTAGAAAAAGAATTAGATTTGCAGATAAGAAAAAAGGAATCAGTACAAGATACAGAGGAAGCCCTTGATGCTTTGAGGCTGAAGGAGCTTCTGAAGAAACAGAAAACATCAGAAGAAGAGGATGAGGAGTAATATGGTATATATTTTTGGTAACAGAACAATAGTGGGCCAACAGCTGGATGTTGATAGAGTATCAATACCAGGTCGAACACTTAACCTCGGCGATGTGGCGCTGGAGTTATCAAGGGAAGAAAAAGGCATCATGCTTTATTTGAATGTGGTAGGTGACCCCGTTGAACGTGTTTTTGAAGAGGGGCCTTTTGCAGACGAACCGGCTGGGCTTGATGCATATGGAAGATTCAAGAGATATATAAGAGGAGAAACTTCACGAATAGAAATAGTTGAGGGTAAGCTGAGTGTAATATCATCAGGTGAAAACCCCAAAGATGAAAACGGAGTATAGCGGGGCTTTATATGAGTGATTGGAATCTTGCGTCAAAAAGGAATTCATTGGATGTGGCCAGGCTATCCAAGCTTTTGAAGGTTTACGATTATTCAACAAAAAGATCAAAAGAAACAGACGAAGCCTTCAGAAACTATGCGACTAATTTGCTGACTAAACTGAAAAACGATCTAACCGGAATAATGGAAATTGCTTATAGAGAGAAAGATGATATCAAGCAAAACATCAAAAGGCTTCGCGATGATGTTGATGTAGCAATGGGTGACATAAAGATCACAGATTTCTGGAAGTTTCCAGAATCAGCAGATTCCCTCGATAAAATTATCAAATCTGATCTTAGAATAATATCTAATGCAGAAGGTTCTAAAAATCTAGCTTCCACACTATATTCCCAATTACTAAATTCGCAAGCAGTTGAAGTTGAAAGAAAATTACAGGAGATCAAAAAAATGGTTAATGATTTAAGGGTAGCCAATATAGATAGAAGAGAGTTGATTAAGGCGAGGTAGTTTGGAATATGTCAGGAAATAAAGACAGTGAAATTGAATTGTTGAGAAGGGTGTTGAAGGAAGATTTGTCTAAGCGCGAGAAAGACGCAGAGGAAAGAATACATGACATATTATCTAAAAAAAATATTGAGTTTTGTTCAAGGTGCAGTAGAAAAGTAGATGACAGGCTTGAGTGGGGCGGCAAGTGTTTAGGCAAGAGCTGCGAAAACATTCTGTGTGATAATTGCTGGGTGGTTGAGAAGAAAAGATTCTGCAAAGACCACAAGGATCAGTTTGAATCCAAAACAAAAAACGAAGCAGAGGCAAAAAAGAAAGTCTTTTTTACAAAGAAGACAACAGAGGAGCCGGTTATAGTTGAAAAAGAAGAAGACATAAAAGAAAAGGTCGAGTCGCTGTCAACTGGTTACCTTGAATTTGTTAAAGATAGGATGCAGAAATCTGCGCCAGACTGGACACATGAAGAATGGATAGACAAACCAAAATTGGATCTTGTTATAAAAGACTTTGAGCTTATATCAGAGATTTCAAGAAAGGGCTTGTTTGGAAAGAAACTTAAAATGAAGGTTTTTGTGATCCCGTTATATAATCAGACAAGAGAGAGCATAGAGTTGGCCTATTCTGGTCTCAAACTAGACAAGGGTTACAATATCGTTGTTTTTGTTGGCTACAAACTCAACTCAGACACAATAGAGTTTGTCACAGCTGCAAACTACCCAAACTCTTCACTGATGCTTGTAGAGCCGAAAAACAACCTTTTCTACACAGACAAAAAGCAGATCACCAGGCTTTATTCAGCCTTTTTCGATTCTAAAAAGACGCCAAAGGTTCTGATAGATATTTTGAAAAGTTTGGCCGAAAAGGTGTCTGACAGAGAAGTCATAACAATAGGCAAAGTTTCCGTGGAGTTCGGATTTTCAGAATACGAGACCACACGCCTTTTAGACAGCTGCAAATTTTTAGGCAAGGTTGAAGGGACAGACTCCTACTTCTTTAAACTGAAATATTAACCTTCTACTCCTGTAATCAAAGCTAAAGCCAATTTTCCAACCTCCTCAGAATAGCCGCCTTCAAGAGCAAAGAACTTCGGCGTGTTTAGTTTAGAAATTGCTTCACCAATCTTTTTGTACGATTCTTCTTTCAACAAGAAGTTTCCAATGCTGTCTTGGCAATATGTATCAAAACCAATAGATACAGCTAACATCTCAGGTTTGAATTTGGAGATTTCTTGAATACACTTCTGTAAATATTTTAGGTATGTGTCTTCTTTTGTCCCAGATGGTAAAGGAAAATTAAAGCAGTTTTTTTCAGAAACAAGTCCGGTTCCAGGATATTGTGGGCTTTCGTGGATTGATAAATACAAAACATCCTTACTGCCTAAAAAGATATCTTGTGTGCCATTGCCATGGTGTATATCTATATCCAATATGGCTGTTTTCTTACCTGTTTTTGCAACAGCAATCGCAATACTGTTAAAATAGCAAAACCCGCCTAAAAAATGCCTGCCTGCATGATGTCCGGGAGGCCTGCAAATAGAAAACCCGCCAATTTCAGCAGCATTTATAGCAGCGCCTGCAGATAACAAAGGATATTTAATATCAATAACAGGTGTTTCTTCTTCCCAATATTTACCAAATTTTACTCTTTCAAAATGATCCTTTGTATGAACCAACAAAACATCTTTTTCAGCAGCTGGTTTAGGCTTTATAAAATGTAAGCCAGACTCCTTCAGTTGCTCAAAAGCAGACTCAGATCTGTAAGGGCCTTCCACATGACCTTTACTATACTCCAAACATGTTGAGTCAAAGACAATTTTCATATATTTATTATACATGATTTACTAATAATATCCTATGTTAGCACCTTTTTAGGAAATCTGCATCTCATTTATGTAATGGATGCAGAGATGTTGTGAGGCTTTGTCTCAGTGAAAGACCGAAACTGACTGCAGTCAGTTTCCAACTGTAACTGTGCCTCATCTCATGTACTGCGGCACATGATCTCGTGTCACAAAGCGCACAGCGAGACACGAAAGCTGCACCAAAAAAAACGATTCATATGCTAGATGTCAAACTGCTCAGGGAAAAACCAGATTTTGTCAGGGAAAACTTGAAGAGAAGGGGGGACAAAGAGAAGATAAAATGGGTAGACGAATTTTTAGATTTAGATAAAAGATATAGGGAAGCTTTGAAGCGCCTAGATGATTTGAGACACAAAAAGAATGTTGTTACAGCCAGTATTGCCGAGCTAAAAAAGAAAGGCGGGGACACCAATCCCGAATTAGACGAGATGAAAGGCGTCTCAGGAAGCATATATGGGTTGGAGACAGAAGTCAGAACATTGGGGGACAGGATACACCACATATTATTGAGGCTACCTAATGTACTTCACGAATCTGTTCCCATAGGCAAAGACGACAGTGAGAATGTTGAAATCAAGAAAATTGGCAAGCCGCCAAAATTCAAATTTCAGGCCAAAAATCACTTTGATGTTTTATTGGGTCTAAATTTAATAGATCAGGAAAGAGCAAACAAGGTGTCTGGGCATGGATTTTTCTATTTGAAAGGAGATCTGGTTTTATTGGATCTAGCCCTGATGAGATATGCAATAGATTTTTTGGGAAGGGACTTCACGCTAATTGAACCGCCTTTCATGCTTACACGAAAACCATATGAGGGTGTCACTGAAATAGAAGCGTTTAAGGATGTTCTATACAAAATAGATGGGGAAGATTTGCATATGATCGCAACCTCTGAACATCCAATAGCTGCCATGTTCATGGATGAAACGCTTTTGCAAGAGAAGCTTCCAATAAAATTGATGGGTGTATCACCCTGTTTTAGGAAAGAAGTTGGAGCACACGGAAAATACACAAAAGGCCTTTTCAGGATGCACCACTTCAACAAAATAGAGCAGTTTGTTTTCTGTCATCCAGATCAATCATGGGAAATACACGAGGAGCTGCAAAAAAATGTCGAGTCCTTTTTCAAGAGCCTTGAGATCCCAATAAATGTTGTGAATGTCTGCACAGGAGACATAGGATCGATGGCAGCGAAAAAATACGATACCAATGCATGGATGGCTGACGGTATTTACAGAGAGGTTGTCTCAAACTCTAACTGCACAGATTATCAGGCCAGAAGGCTGAATGTGAAGTTTAGAGAAAAGGAAGGCGCTCCTCCAGCTGGTTTTGTTCACACTCTAAACAGTACCCTAGTTGCAACATCCAGAGCAATGGTGTCCCTAATAGAAAATAATCAACAAGAAGATGGGACAGTGAAAATACCAAAGGTCTTGCACCCTTACATGAGCGGTGTCAAGGAATTGACAGTAAATCTTAAATAACAAATCGACAACCAACATATACATAAAACAGCTGTTAGTTGCCCCTCAAAGAATGGTCTAAACGAAGTGGGGAAGTCCGCTGTTATTTACTTTTGATAAAAAATTCTATTGCCTCATCAATAATTCCGATGTTCTTGACGCTCTTTCTGCTCGGGTTTTCTTTATACTCTTTTATCCAGTTAATAGCATCATCTATACTTTCCACAACAAGGTCCGAAGTAGTCAAAATGAACGGATGTATCCAATCCGCTATCATTTTCCCATGAAAAACAATATTGGACCTACGATGATGGGTGTCTTTAGGCAAAATAGAAATTACAGGCTTTGAAAAATATTTTGCGATTAATATTTCTTGTGCGGTTCCTGCGCCCAATTTCTGCTCTGCATTGACTATTATTATATCTGAAGTCTTTATTGTATGGGCATCATGTCCGAATGTGAGCAGCGGCTTTGTTTCATCCTTCCACTCATCCCCATCAACAAATATGACATCGCTTATAACTGATAACCCTTCCTTATACTTTATCTTCCAGTCTTGCCAGCTTCCCCTAACATTATCGCCTTTTGGAACAGGTCCCAATAAACAAATTCTGAAACTCATAAAAGAATAATAAATTATCAGATTAAAAAACCATTCGTTGTCGGCGGGCGGAGGCGGATTGCAGTTAGTATGCATTTAAAACTATCTGTGCTAATTCTCTAGATGGCATACCTTAGAAAGACCAAGATAATCTGCACTTTAGGACCTTCAAGCGAGAAGAAAGAAACCCTTCTTGAAATGGTTAAGAATGGGATGAATGGCGCAAGGCTTAATTTCTCTCATGGGACAATAGAAGAAAAGGAAAAGAAGCTCAATTTATTGAGGGAAATAAACAAAACACTAGACATACCTTTGTTTATTATTTCTGATTTGAAGGGGCCTGAGATAAGGATAGACACAGGATCCAAAGACCTGCCTGTAAAAATAGATGATAAAATATTCTTTTCAATTGATAAGAGTAAACTAAATCCAGACAAAGCGCCATATACAGTCTGCCTGCCAATAGACGCTCTCCCAAAATCGGGAAAAATAATGGTGGAGGACGGCCTTCTAGAATTTGAAATCTTGAAATCTGACAGTAAAACAGCTGAATGTGTGATCAGGAACGCTGGTTTATTGAAACATAATAAGGGGGTCAATATACCACAAACATATGAGAGGACAGAAGCATTGACAGAAAAGGACTGGGGAGATATCGAATATAGTGTAAAAGCAGGCGTTGATTTCATTGCCGCATCTTTCGTGAGAAACAAAAAGGACATAGAAAAAATAGCTGATTATGTTAAAAATATCAAAACAAAAATAATAGCCAAGATAGAGCATCAGGAGGCCCTAAAAAACATCGATGAAATAATAACTGCATCTGATTCCATTATGATAGCGCGGGGTGATCTTGGCGTTGAAATACCTTTGGAAAGTCTGCCGAAAACACAATATGAAATTGTTAAAAAATGCAATGAGGCCGGAAAACCTGTAATAGTGGCTACACACATGCTGAATTCGATGATAGAAAATCCGCGGCCAACAAGAGCTGAGGTTACAGATGTTGCCAACGCTGTTTTTATGGGAGCAGATGCTGTCATGTTATCAGGGGAAACAGCTAACGGCAAGTATCCTGTAGAATCTGTGACTATGATGAACAAGATAGCAACAGCCATTGAAGGCGAGATAAGAAACAGGATAAACAGGTACACCTCAGATTCAACTGCTATTCCTCATATTGTTGGCAAGGCTGTCGCAATGTCTGCTGATAGTATTGGCGCATCAGCTGTCATCTCTTTCACTGAGAGCGGCGAGGCTGCAAAAATGCTGTCTAGATACAGAATCAAATCACCAATTTATATTTTGACATCCAACCAAGCTGTTTGCGAAAACCTTTCGCTTTACTGGGGCACATTCCCATATCTGCTTACAGCGACAGGGAAGCTTGAAGACGTCATAGAAAACGGTATAAGACTTTTACAAGAAAAAGGAAAAATAACCAAAGGCGACAAGATTGTGATAACAACCAACATCCCATCCACGAATGGCTCTCAAAGGAACATTGCTGAGATCAGGAAGATTTGATCATCTTCTCCTCAATCTCTTTTTTTAATTTAGAAATAAAATCCTCTTTTCTGATTCCAAATTCCACATCCTTTTTGCCTCTTGTCCTGACAGCCAAGGTGTTTTTTTCTTCCTCCTTGTCACCAATGACTACGATGTAAGGGATTTTTTGCATCTCGGCGTCCCTGACCTTGTACTCAACAGTATGATCTCTCAAGTCAGCTTCTGCTCTTATCCCTTCTTTTTTCAATTCTTCTGCTAACTTCTCCACGCTTTTAATATTCCTATCGGTGAAAGTAAGAACCTTAACTTGAACAGGCGCTAGCCAAAGAGATAGACGACCTTCTGTTTGCTCTAAAAGGTATGCAATAAACCTGTCAAAGCTTCCAAGAATAGCCCTGTGTATAATGATCACATTTTGTTTCTTGTCTTTATCGTCAACAAAAACCAAATCCAGCCTTTTTGGAACCACAATATCTATTTGAGAAGTTGCAATTGATTCTTCTTTTCCTTGTGAGTTTTTAATTTGTACATCGATCTTTGGTCCATAGAAAGCTGCTTCACCAACACATTCAACAAACTTATGTCCAGATTCTTTCATCGCTTTCCTAATTTCCTCGCATGCATGTTCCCATTCCTTTGGATCGCCTGTATATTTATCTGGGTTTTCCTTGAAATCTGGAAGCGAAAGCCTAAACCAATACCCCTTTATTCCCATGACATTGTATACTTCTTCAAATAATTTTAGGACTTTCAAAAACTCCTCTTTCAATTGGTCTGGCCTGACATAAATGTGAGAATCGTTTTGCAAAAATCCCCTGGCTCTAATTAATCCATAAGTCACGCCAGATAATTCGTTCCTATAAGTCATCCCAGGTTCTGCTAGCTTCAAAGGCAAGTCCTTGTAACTCTGGACAAGCTGTTTGAAAATCATGTGATGGTGAGGACAGTTCATCGGTTTCAGATAGTATTCGCTTCCATCTATGTCTATTGGCGGATACATTGAATCTGCATAGTATGGAAGATGTCCAGTTGCGTGATACATAGAACCTTTTGCAATATGTGGTGTTGAAACATATTTGTATCCGTGTTTTTCTTCGACCTGTCTCATGTATTCAACCAAAGTGTGTTTTAAAGTCTCCCCGTTTGGCATCCATAAAGGTAAACCTGCACCAATCTCGTCAGACAAATGAAATATTTTAAGATCTTGGCCAAGGATTCTGTGGTCGTTTGGAGGAAGGTTTCTTCTGTCAAGGATGATTTTTCCAGTAGATTCTTTTACTTCTTTCTTGACTGTAATTTTTGAATCTTTTCCATCAACACTTAGCTCTCTAGCCAGTTCAGAAAGTGGATGCCCTTTGGTTTTGAAAGAAAATTTCTTGTACCAGCCGAATGGGGCCCTCCAGACTTGGAAGCCTTCTTTTTTCAGCTCGGTTTCGCAGTTTTTCAATACCATTAAAGCTATGTCTAGAGACGATAAGTTGCTGCTGAGGTGAGCATAAGGATAAACAACTATGTTTTTAGTTTTGACCTGTCCTGCAACATCTTTCACATTTTTCAAATATTCCTGGACAATTTTTGCCGGATCTTTCTCATCGGCTTTCTCAACAGAAGTAAATACAACTAAGCAGTCCTCGGCTCTAGTGACATTCATTTCTACTGGCTCTTCAGCACTCTTCACAGCCTTCTTTGTCGGTTCCCATTCTACCCAATCGCAATGTAGTAAAAGTATTTTCATAAACATCCTGCATTTGAAGACCTGTATGGAGTTCTATAGTCCTCTTTTTGAGATCTTGTATCAAGAGATCTAGATTGTTCTATTATCTGATATATGTGTTTTATTCTTTTAAATCCTACCATCTCTGGGTCAGCTAATATATCTACCATAATATCAACTCCACTAAACTCGGTCTACCCAAACTTCTAGAGATCCTTATATCAATCCCCCTAAGTTTCAAAATTTTAATGCATTCTTGATTGCATCTAGAGTAGGCTGACTTTGATATTGAGATTTTTCTTAGATTGTAAGATCTTCTCAAAACCTCTAAAAGCAATTTCTGGTTAAGGAATTTTCTAAAATGGATTTCTAACACCGAAGGCGACAAGCTTTCGACATCGCTGTAACTAGAAATAACCCCCCTGTTTCCCGGCTGTCCGTAACTCACCTTGTGCCATATAATAGCTGGAAATAGATCCCTATACAATTTGTCAAAGATCTATTTCGTTCCTTTCGCTCACCTTAGTTTATTTGTAATCTATATATAAATCACTTACCAAATGTCGTAAATATAGCCCCGTCGTATAGTCAGCCCTTCTTTCCCGAAAGAAGTGTTGAGATCCTGTCTCTTGGGATATATGTGACAGGAGACATCTCTTCATCTTCATATAGGAGATGAAGATCCCAAGAAAGGGATTTACAATGGCCAAGTATGGTCGGCTCTGGACCGATCGACCCAGGTTCGAATCCTGGCGGGGCTATTTGTGTTTTACAATATGTCAATACTAAAAGTAAATCCTCCATACAGACATTTCGTGCAGAAAAGGCAATTTTGCGGGCCAACTTGCATACAAATGATACTTTTCAGGAGAGGTTTCAAAGTGAATCAAGAAAGGTTAGCTTACAACATCGGGACTTTTGTGGATGTAAAAGACAGGAAACACTACTCCCTGAAATTCAAAACAGCGCATACAGGAGATTCCAGAATTGGGATCATGCTGAAAGATTTTGAAAAGCCGCGAATGAAAAGTGTTTTGAAAAAGTATGGCTTGAGGGTTAAAGTTTACAGGGTAAACCAGATTAATAATGTGCCAAAGTTTCTGGAAACAAACATAAGGAAAAACAAAGATACAATAATAAACTTCTGGTGGAAACCGATTGACGGGACAGACTGGGGGCATCATGTTTTGCTGTCAAAGCTTGACACGAAGAAAAGGAAAATAAGTGTCTGCGATCCTGGATCAAAAAAAGACAAGTTTTGGACAATAAAAATAGATAAGCTAGTCAAATGCATGAGCAAAGAATTTGATGGCAATGAAAGGGGATTTGTAGTTATAAGTTAACTGCGCCTTTATTAAATAGGCAATTAATTCTAACATATGAAACTAGCCGAAAAACAAAGGTTCATATTATTTGTTCTTGGAAAGATCTATGATGAGGCGAATAGGAAGCTTAAGGATAGGATTTTGGAAGTCTCTGTTTCTAAATCAGCTTTCATTGAGGTTGTGATGGGTGGGGGTCTTGCTAAAAAGAAGGAAAGGGCGCTTTACAAAAACCTAGAAAGCCTGGAAAAATCAAAGTTGATTTCTTACGAAAACAAAGTATTGAAGCTGACAAAGAAAGGTCAGAGTGTGTACAGCCAAATAGACAAAGATTTGGCGCCCTATGTCGAAATTCTAAAAGTAATAGAAAGAGAAAATGTGCTAAAGTTCACAAGCAAGGCAAAAACCATTTTTAGAGCGTCTCTGTAATACCACTAGGACCGCGCTTTACATGTTTCGCATATCTACCTTTTAGGCCCCAAATTTCCAGATCTCTGTAAAGTGTGCTTTTACCAATGCCCAATACAGCTACTGCAGCATCAAGAGTCATGCCCTCAATCAAAACCATTTGATCCAGAAGAGAAACAGTATATCTCCTTTTAAGGTTTTCTATTGGAAGTCTACTACGAGCTAAATCTGCTATTTTATCATCAACATCAGGATCACAAATCCTGTTTGGACCAAGAGATAGTCTTACTTCGTCTCCAGTTACCTGTTTTCCAGAAGACAGATAGTAGGCTCTTTGAACAATATTTTCTAATTCCCTTACATTTCCTGGCCAGTTATATGCTCGAAGAACCTGTAAAGCATCTGGAGCAAAACTCTTTTCTGAATCCTGTTCTTTTGAAACCAACTCTAAGAAGTGTATGGCTAACAAATCAATATCTGTTCCTCTTTCCCTCAATGGTGGCATAGTTACATCAAGGACAGCTAGTCTGTAATACAAATCCCTTCTAAATTTACCGGCATCAACAAGTTCCTTGAGATCTTGGTTTGTTGCAGCTATAACCCTAACATCAACTTTGGTTGTTTTTGGAGAGCCAACGGGTTTAACCTCTCCATTCTGAAGCACCCTTAAAAGCTTAGTCTGGTGATCTGGTCTTAATTCTCCAACCTCATCCAAAAATAATGTCCCGTAGTTAGCTTCTCTGAAAACGCCTGTACTAGCTGTTACAGCTCCAGTGAATGCGCCCTCTTGATGACCAAAAAACTCAGCCTCTGCAAGTTCTGGTGGTATAGAGCCGCAGTTTACAGCTATAAATGGCCTTCTGCTTCTACCACCTCTACGACAAACTTCGGCGGCGAGCAATTCTTTTCCTGTTCCACTCTCACCTTGGATAAGGACCTTTGGCTCGTTTTTATCACTATAACCCCTAGCAGCTAATCTATCAAGAAATCTATAAATATCTAGCATAGGAGGAGAGTTTCCTATGATTGGGCCATATGGTTTCTCTGTAGGGTCAAAGCCAATTCTTCTGGTTTTTAGTCTAGAGCCTACACTTTCAGGTTCTTTTACCGATCCCAATGAGTAAATACCAACCATATCAATCCCACTTGAATATTTAGCTACTTAAAGGTATCTAATTT
>JACQNV010000029.1 GCA_016202865.1 Candidatus Aenigmatarchaeota archaeon | reverse complement strand
AGGCATACAGAGCTTGTAACAGTTTATGTCCCATCTGGTTATAATATAAATAAAGTGGCTGATCAAATAAATAATGAGAAATCCACTGCGAGCAATATAAAATCCAAATCAACAAAAAATAATGTGGTTGATGCCCTTGACAAAATATTGGGCCACCTAAAAGCATATAGGGAGACGCCAAAAAACGGGCTTGCAATTTTCTGCGGTAACATATCAAAATTTGAGGGGGCGGCTGACATAGAGTTGTGGGGATTTGAACCGCCTGAACCAGTTACAATAAGACTTTACAGATGCGACCAGACATTTATTTTGGATCCACTGCAAGATATTTTCAGGGAAAAAGAAATTTACGGGTTCATTTTGGTAGACACTCAAGACGGTGATGTTGGTGTTTTGAAAGGGAAGAAAATTCAATCTCTAAAACACCTCGATTCAATAGTCCCGGGAAAAACATCCAAAGGTGGCTGGAGTCAAGCAAGATATGCGCGTGTTAGAGAGGGTCTTCTGCACGACTTTTTGAAAATGGTTGGGGAGGCCGCAACGGGAAAGTTTAGGGAAATGAAAGATTTAAAGGGTGTGATAGTAGCTGGTCCTGGTCCGGTTAAAGATGAATTTTTGAAAGGCGAGTTTTTGGGATCTGACATAAAGGAAAAAGTTTTGGGGACAGTTGACACATCTTATACTGGGGAGCAAGGATTTAGAGAAGCGCTAAATAGAGCAGAAGACATATTAAAGGAAGCCTCAGTTGTCAGGGAAAGAAAAATAGTTGAAAGGTTTTTTACAGAGTTGAGCAAGAGTACAGGGCTTGTTGTTTACGGATTAAAGCAAACAATAGAATCCTTGAAGAGCGGTTTGATAGAGATGCTTTTAGTATCTGAAGATATGGATTGGGTAAAGGTAGATTACAGCTGCTCAAAATGCGGTGAGTTGAGCGAAAAAATAGTTGAGAGAAATTTAATAGAAAACCAGGCTTGTCACAAGTGCGAGGTTAAACTTGCTGTAAAATCTCAAGAGGATTTGGTTGAAAAAATACTGGAGATGGCAGAAAAAATGTCAACAAAAGTCGAGACAATATCCTCAGAAACCGCAGAAGGCGAGCAGTTTAAGTCTTTAGGCGGCATCGGCGGAATTTTGAGATATAGATCGCAATAAGCGTATGGTAACCGAATTTAATAGTTAATTTTAAATATCTAACCCACCATCAGATGTAATGACAAAATATTCAATGTTAGATATTGTTGCAGAGTATAGAAAGGAGGCTTCTCAGTTTGGAGATAGCTGGGATCAGGAAATCTCGAGAAGGTTAAGAGAAAGAACAAGCCCAACAAATGTTTTATACAGGGCCTTCAGATTATTTGACTCCGGCCAGTCTGATCGCGCTGACAGACTATTGCAAGGTTGGAAAGAAACCTTCCCAGGCGATGCTAGAATATATCACTTCATGGCCATAGCCAACAAAAGGAGAAATAATCCCTGCTTAGTAAGGCGCTATTTTGAGGAGGGTAGAAAAGTTGATCCAACTGACACAGATCTGCTTCAAAGCTTTTTCGGTTTTTTGCTTGAAAATGGTGACAACGAAGCTGCGGTAGGCGTAATGGATGATATAATGTCTACGGAGCCTAACATAACTGGTTATATAAACAGGGCTGTTTTGAGAATATATCTTGAAAAGCCCGGTTATCTTGATGACTTTAGAGAGGCCCTGAGACTTGATCCAAAAGAGTCACAAAGGTGCATTTCAGCCGTTGCCAACAGTTCAATAGATCACAAAACCCATTTAGATGAGATGGCTCAAGTTATGGAGTTATGTATTGATAGTGGCGCAGCTTCAGTCGATATATATTCTCAACTAGCCCACACATATTTAGTTTTGGGTAGAAGGTCAGAAGCCAGGAGAGTTTTGGAAACTGCAGTAAGATCTTTAAGCTCAGAAAAAGATGTGGTTGTGATGGAGTCCACGCTATCATGTTTGGAAGGGGATTTGGGTTCTGCTAGCGATCTGCTGAAAAGCCTTGTTGTTGTGGTTGATGACCAAAAGTATAGAAACATGTTGCAGACAGTGTCTATGGAATGGCTCAAAAACCCGGAATCGCCAAAGGCGCAACAGCCCAAACTCGTTAATAGGCCAGCCGTTACAAAAACAACCAAACCAATTAAAAATGACAAAGAAAAAACAAAAAGAAACGACCCCTGTCCTTGCGGTTCTGGAAAGAAGTTCAAGAAGTGTTGCGGGAATTGTTAATCAAGTGAACTGTTTTTAATATGGTAGCGTGACATATTTAAGTAGACCAGCTAAATAGGCTTCATGCCCAAGATCGCAGTAGCACAGATAGAAGTTTTTGATGAAATTGACAAAAACCTTGAAAAAATCATTGGTTTTATAGAAAAAGCATCAGCAGGGAACGCAGACATTGTATGCTTTCCAGAATCCTGTTTGTGGGACACAAATACGGTTTTTGATATTGGTTCCCATGAAATAAAAATGATCCAAAATAAGTGCAAAGAAAAATCCATTTACTGTATTTTCGGAGTCCATTTGAAACAAGATAACAAAGTTTTCAATTCAGCGGTTCTTGTTAATAGGTTAGGCGAAATCCAATATATTTATAAGAAAACTCACCCATTTCCAGGTTTGGATTTAAAACAGACAGTCCCAGGAAATGAAAACAAAGTTATAGAGACTGATTTTGGCAAGATTGGTATAATTATTTGCTGGGATTTTGCCTTTCAGGAAGACATTAAAAAACTTTCAAAAAGCGGCGCGCAAATTATCTTTTGTCCTGCATATTTGTTGAATGATGCAAAAATTAGCGGAGAAGTGTTTAGAAGCCTCCCTGTTACCAGGGCATTTGAGAATTTATCTTACTTCGTTACATGCGATGCTTTTACAGACGAGACATTTTCTGAAAGTTTTATTTGCAGTCCGCAAAAAATATTAAATAAAATCCAGAATAAAGAAGGT
>JACQNV010000027.1 GCA_016202865.1 Candidatus Aenigmatarchaeota archaeon | reverse complement strand
GTTTATGGCGGATATCCAGAAGTTATAAAAACCGATGATGCAGAAACAAAGAACATTGTCTTGAAAAACATCTATGAAACCTATGTGACAAAAGACATAATCGAGCTTCTGAAGATAACAGATGTTTTGAAATTCAGGAATATTGTTGGTTTATTGGCATCCCAACATGCAGGCCTTCTAAACTTCGAAAGGCTTGCTTCTGACAGCAAAAGCTATTATAGGGAAGTAAAGCGGTTTATATCGGTCTTGGAGGAAACATATTTGGTGAAGTTGTTGAGGCCCTATCACAAAAACATCTCAACTGAATTGAAAAAGAACCAAAAGGCTTATTTTTTGGACATTGGATTGAGAAACCATATAATTAAAAACTTTAATGAGTTGAAATATAGGCCAGACAAAGGCCAAATAGCCGAAGGCCTTGCGCTTTCTGGTCTTACATCACTTTTGCCAGATGTTGAAATAAAATATTGGAGGACGCTCGGAAAAGCTGAAGTTGATTTCATAATCAAGATAGCTGATAAAACAATTCCAATAGAAATGAAGTATGAAAATTTTAACAAACCCGAAATATCAAGAAGCTTCCTAAATTTCATTTCTAAATATAAGCCAGAAATAGGGGTTGTGCTAACAAAAGACTTTTGGGGTGAAAAAGAAATAGGCGCCACAAAGGTGAAATTTATACCACTGTGCTATGTATAGGCATTAGAAAAGCTTCTAAAAGTTTTCCCCAAATCTACTCTTCCTCTTTTTTAGAACCAACTATCTTATTCACAAACCCATCGCGAACGCAGAGCTTCCATGGCCTCTTCTTGAAGGTTTTGACAGAGACGATCTTTAGTCCGCATTTTTTGCAGGTCTCTGTTAACATCTTGAGGGTTCCTTGGTGAGGCAGAGAAAATGTTTGTGTGCATTTTGGGTAACCTGTACAGCCAATAAATCTTTTCTTCGCCTTTGATGTCCTTATTACAAGGCTCCCGCCACATTGGCATGTACCAACTGTGCTGGCTTCTTCCATCATGTAGCGCACGCCCTTAATCAGTTCTTGGCCAATGCTTTTTTCATTCTTCCTGAAATCAAGCAAGGTCTTGCCCAAAGTATCTTTTGCCTCCTTGATTATGACCTCTTTTTGTTTTTTTCCCTCCTGTATCTCCTCCATATCTTTTTCAAATTTTTCTGTAAGCTGGATAGAAATTATTTCCGGGGAGTATTTTTTGAGGGCATGTATTATTGATTTTCCGAGGTTGGTCACAATGATGGATTTTTCTTTTATGTAATTCCTGTCATAAAGTGTCTGCAGAATTTGGGCCCTTGTTCCTTTTGTTCCTAGGTTCATGGATTCCATTTTCTTGAGTATTGAGGCTTGAGTATATCGCTCCGGTGGTTTTGTCTGGTCTTCCAACATTTTCAATTCTTTGATAGCAAGCTTCTCGCCTTGCTTTATTTCTGGCAAGACTTGTTCTTTGAATTTTGCATATGGTTTGTATAAGTCGATCCAGTTAGCTTCCACTGTTCTTGATCCACTAGCTAAAAATATTTCTTTATTGACATCGATTACCAGGGATACTGTCTCCCTTATTGCAGGTTCGCCAAAACAGGCCAAAAATCTCTTCACAATTATATCGTACAATTTCAGTTGCTGTGTTGTTAGGTTTTCTGGCTTGTCGCCAGTTGGGTATATTGCTGGGTGGGCCGGATCTGTTTTTGGACCTTCATTGGGTTTTAGCTTTCCCTTCAGCACGATTTCACAGAGGTGTGTGAAGTTTCTGTTTTTTGCGAGCTTGGTTATTATTGATTTGAAACCGAGTTTTTCAGAAAGCTTTTGGCTCGATGTTCTTGGATAGCTTATTAAGGCTTGCTCATAGAGGGCTTGGGCAAGGTCTAGCGTCTGCTTTGGTGAGAAACCGAAATTAGTATAGGCCTCCCTTTGCAGTGTTGTAAGGTCGAATGGGAATGGTGGTGATTGTTTTGTCTGTTTTTTTGTGACAGATTCCACAACGGCCGGCTTTCCTTTGCATGTGATAAAAACTTTCTCAGCTTCATCCTTTTTCCAAAATTTGTCTGATTTATGGAGCGCTGTTATTGACTGCTTGTCTTTCAAGACTGTGAGCTTGATCTGCCAAAATGTCTCTGGCTTGAAGCTTTCTATTTCCTCCTCCCTGTTTTCCATGAGTTCCAGTGTTGGACCCTGGACCCTGCCTGTTGAAAGGGTTTCATATCCACCAGTGGATTTCAGTGCTAAGGTTAGGGCGCGGGAAATGTTTATACCCCAGAAAAAATCCAGATGATGCCTTGCCAAACCGGCTTCAACCTGTGGGAAGTCCAGATGATCAGATGCTTCTTCATATGCTGCCACCAAATCTTCTTTTGTTAGTGTTGAGAATTTCATCCTCTTACCATCGCTCTTTTTGCAGATGAATTTCAAAATATTTGCGGCGATGACAGATCCTTCTGTATCGTAATCAGTTGCTGAAATAAATTGGTCTGCATCTTTGGCTAGGGCTTGTATATTTTTGAAATACTTTTCAGACCATGTGTTATTTTTGTTCACTTCAAAAATCGGCTTCCATTCAACATCAAAAACAGGGTATGTCCATTCAATACCGGATTTTTTTTCTGTCAAAACAAACAAGTGGCCAACAGCAGGAACAACAACAATTTCTTTGCCATCTCTCTTGAAGCGGTAACAGTTAACTCCATATTTATCTATTTCCTGTAGCTTGTCATCTGATAGCGCTTGGGCAATCTTTTTCGCTGCAGACGGCTTTTCACTGATTATCAAAGTGTAGGACATAGACTACCAGATATAATTGTACTCGAGTAATTAATTCTAACAGAGAATAAGGTTTATATAAGTTGCTGATTTTGGGCTAAAGAGGTATACAACTACCGTCTTTAAAGGGTAAGACAGCTACAACACTCAGATCTCTTCCATTTGATCCCATATAATCTATTTCCCTTTGAGCCTCTTCTATGGTTGGATAAATAGATCTTCCACCCCTACCGCAATGTTGTATTATTTTTTTATTTATCTGTGTAACCCTACCAAAGACATCTCTCTCAGGTTCTAGAGACCTAACTTCAAAAATACCGTATGACATAAGTAGAAGTGCTATTTCTTACCAATCTGACCGAATAAAGGAGCCATCACATCTTTTACTAAGTGTTGTGAGTTGGCCCAAAATGCGACATCTTGTGTTTCGTGTATCTTTGAGTCATCTGTTAAAGAAAGCATTACATTATCATTGTCAACTGTTGCTACCCTTCCCAATGGCGATTCGAGATGCTTTAGCTCTGCAACTTGCTTTAGCTCAGAGACATGTCTTTCTTTGTTCCCTTCTATTGGAGCGAAAATCCTGACTTTAATTCCTTTCTTTGATGCTTTTTTTAGTGTATTAAAGTGGGCCTTGTGTAGGTCTTCTAAACCGCTTTGTGTTGTTATAACTGTTATCTTGTCTTTTGCTTTCTTGAAAAGCGATCTCATTTGCTGGTTGATTGCGTGCCTGCCTTTTATTGTTCCTGTCATTTCAAATGGCTGTATCAAGCTGAATCCTTGCTTGAAAAGGTTTTCCAATTCAACGACATGATTTGATCTTGAAAATTTGTCAACTCTTTCCTGTAACTCTTCGTGCTTTCTTTCGAGGTTTTGTTTTACTCTTTCCAAAGCATCCTTTGGCTCCAAAGCAACATATCTTATTGGTTTTGAAGGCTGTAGAACAACAAATCCCTTTTCTGATAAGCTTTCTAGGATATCATAAGAACGGGATCTTGGAACTTTGGCTATGTTTGAAACTTCGCCTGCTGTTGCTATTCCTTTTGCTAGCAGTGCGACAAAAATCTTCCTTTCATAAAGATTAAGCCCAATTCCTTTCAGACCATCTAAGACTTCATTTGAGACTACCATATGCGATTTTATGATTTTATTATTATATTCATCTCCTTGTTTAAATACTTATACTACTTAGGCTTAGTAAACTCGCCTAGGTGAGTAGTATATGATAGATAGCTTTATATACCTTTTGTCACCCCACAGTAACATCGATGTATTTAAATACTTAAGCTTTTGTTGAAGCTATAATAGAGGTTGGGTGTGTTGGTTTTAGATATATAACACTGTTATATTTACAAGAATAAAAAACCTACAAATTAACAACAGGTGTACTCAAAGCTCCTTTCTCAGCTGTATAATATGTTCTTTCCTTGAAACCAAATATTCCAGAGAACACATTACCTGGGAATGTTTTCACAGCTGTGTTGAAGTTTTGTATTGACTGTATGTATCTTGTTCTTGCTGTTGAAATTCTGTTCTGCGCGCCTGTAAGCTCATCCTTGAGGTTTGTGTATTGTGATTGCGCTTTCAGATCTGGATAATTTTCAGCGACAGCTATCAACTTTTCCAAGCCGAATGTTATTTGCTGTCCTGTTGTATCCCTTTGTAATTGTGTTGTTGATGATGCCCATTTTGTCCTTAAGTCTGTGAGATTTTGCAAAAGCTCGCCCTCATAACTTGTATAACTTTTCACCAGGGTTACAAGATTCGGAATCAAATCATATTGCCTTTGATATTGGTTTTCAACTTCAGACCACTTTCCATTTATGTCCTGATCGAGAGAAACAAAGCCATTAAACATGCCGACAAAGGCTAGAACTATTATCACTACTATAACTAAACCAATTATGGATTTTTTTCTTCTTTGCCACAACCCCTCTTTTGCCATAGAACAATATTATATTTCCTGATTTAAAAGCCTCCTCCTGATCCCCCGCCGCCTGAACCGCCGCCACCCCCGCCGCCAAACCCGCCTCCAGAGCCTCCTGATCCACCCCAACCACCGCCTAGTATGATTATTCCCCCAGCACCGCGCCCTCTCAAAAATTTTTTCTTTATTTTTTTACCGCATTTCGGGCAGACAAACTCGTAAATAATATGATCCCCTTCTGCTGTTTTTTTGGCGACCTTCATTTTTATTTTGCAGTCTGGGCACTTTTGTGATTTTCTGCTAAAACCAGCAAACGAGATGATGAAACCCAAAACAATAACAAGCCACACTATCGATTCTATGATATCTCCAGAGACATCGCTTGACCCGCTACCAGAAAATTCTCCACTGCCTTTTACAACATCACCAAAAACTTTTACTGCCTTGTAGATGCCGTCTCCGTATTTATTTTCTTTCAAGTCAGGAACCAAATATTCTCTCATCAGACTGCCGACCCTTGAGTCTGGAAGAATTCCTTCAACACCATAACCTGTTTCCACTTCCCATCTTCTTTCTGGTTCCAAAGCTATCAGAACAAGAATTCCATTGTCAACACCTTTCTGTCCAATATTCCATTCATCAAAAAGTTTTGTCGCATATTCCTTCGCAGTATACGGGTTTGTGTTTTTTATTGTCGCAACGAAAATCTGCGCGCTGCTGTTTCTCTCTATTTCAGCTGCAAGCGCGTTTATCGCAGCTTCAGAGTCATCATCAATAATATTTGCGAAATCGCTGACATAGTTTACTGGTTTTGGAAATTCAGTTGCCGAGACCGTTGCGACTAAAAACAGTAAAATAATAATCGGTAGTAGAATTTTCATTTTATAGAATTAGTTTGTTTGTTTATTAGCTTCTCTTCTTCTGCTGGTTGAAAAGTGTTTCCAATCTTTTTGTGTTGTCTGCTTGTTTTGACCCCTTATCCTCTCTTAGGCGAATAAAGCGAGGAAACCTCAAAGCATATCCAGAAGAATATGTCGGGCTTTTCTGTATCTCCTCATAAGCGACCTCTATGACGATTTTCGGCTCCACTTTAACTTCATTTCCTTTCTCAGAAGTTATCAGGGGCTTTAACATTTTTGTCAGTTCATCCAAAGTTAAGTCGCTTTCCTGTTCTTTCTTCTCCTTTATTCCAGTACCCAACATCCCACACTCCAAAAATTCTCCTGTTTTTTCATCTCTACAACCAAGAATCAGCGAACCTATCCATCCTGTTCTCTTTCCTGTTCCATGGACACCACCAACAATAACAAGATCCAAGTTTTCCATTGTTGGTTTGATTTTTAACCAGTAGCCCACATGTCGCCCAGGTTGATATTTCGCATCCAAATTTTTCACAATAAGTCCTTCATTGCCTTCATTCAATGATTTTTTATAAAACTTCTCAGCCTCCTTTAAATCTTTTGTTTCTAAATGATCTGCCAGCCTGAAGTTTTCTGTTGTTTTTATTGCTTTTTTCAAAAGCAGGTATCTATCTTTTAATGGTATCTCAAACAAACTTTTTCCATCCAAATAAACAATATCAAACAAGTTGACTTTAACAGGGATCTGTTCCACTGCTTTTTCAATATCATATTTTCTCTTTATCCTGGTTGAAAGGAATTGAAAGGGCACAGGTTTGCTTGTTTTTGGATCTAAACCGACCGCCTCAGAGTCTAAAATACAGTTGTCTGCTTTGACATTCTTTTTTACTAATTCAACTATATCTGGGAATGCGTGCGTCACATCTTCAAGCCTTCTTGTAAACAGCCATATCTTATTTCCCTTTTTGTGGATGAGACATCTTGCCCCATCAAACTTGAATTCCAATGCAACATTTTCAAATGTCTGCAAAGCATCCTCCAAACTTGGGGCTTTCTCAGCAAGCAATACATTTATTGGAGTTCCCAATTCTATCTCAACATTCTTTAAACCTTTCTCTCCTTTTGCCTTTGCAATCTTTGCTATTTCGCCATAATCAGGTAATATGAACCATGCATTTTCAACATCAACAGGAGACACAGCAAAGGCCTTACCTATTGAATCTCTCAAAACACCTTCAGCAACGCCAACCCTCAATTCCTCCAAAACAGTTCTGACAATATACTTTGCCTCATTTGGTTTTGCGTTTGTAAGAAGCTCAGATATCAGGCTTACCTTCCTTTCTACAGAACCTTCACCTTCTATACTTGCAACTTTCTGCAGATTGTCAAATACATGGTCCACAGTAAGCTGTTTTTGTAAAAATGTTCTTTGCCTTTTTTTAGAAACAAGTTCTTCCACCACTAGACCCAAATCCCCAATTTTGTTATATTTTGTAACAATATCCTGCTCTGAAAAACCAGTTGTCTGCTCGATTACCTTGACAACCAATTTCTTAGCTACACCAATTACCCTTTCATCCCAAGAAGGAAATACTCTTCCTTGAATTAACAAAGAAACCTTTGGCAGTATTTCTGTTTCCGCATCTTTAAGCAGCTCAGCTATCTGGTCTATCTTCTGCAGTCTTGCAGCTGTCTTTTCCAATAATTCATAGACAGAGACTAACTTACTATAATGCATATAGAGATAGTTGAATTCCTAGTTAAAATAAAGAAAAGCTTATTAAACTGCTAAACTCTTATAAGAAGATAGACACTCCATAGCAGCGGGGTAGATGTTTGCAAAATGTGAACAGCCCATAGCAGCCTGGAGTGCTCGCTGAAATCTTTCCATATATGAGCCATCTGAGCTGAGAATGGATGGAAACAGATCCTTTGATAAATTGGATAAAGATCTGTTTCGTCCCTTTAAGGCGTTGATGGAAGAGATTGCGAATGGCTCATAACCCAGAGGCCGTTGGTTCAAATCCAACCCCCGCTATTTCTTATTTTTTTATACTAACAACCAATTGAGCATTTATTTCTTTCTACTAAAAGTAAATCATGATATTCATTGGGCAAATTGGGGATAGATATGTAGAGAGCCTTGCTCGTGAATTTGGCAATTTAGGTAATTCTGAAATCAACATATATAGGTTCTGTGTTACGGATTTTCCAGGCGGCGAATACTCTGTTAGATTGGTGGATAATCCATGCAAAGATCCTCAGGAACCCGCCTCTTCTTATAAAAATCCAATCCAGCTGGCGCGAGCTATAAGGAAAGGTGAAGATGTTGTGCTTGTTGTGAGAGGTCAATATGGGAACAGATGGGACTCAGATAGATTATTGGGGGTCACACATCAAGCTGTTGAAGTCCTTAAGAGCGGCGATCCAGAATATTTGGGTGGAGCTGTGGCCAGAAGGCTGTGTCTTGTTTTACCACATGAACCATTTGCAAAACAAGATAAACTATTTGTTGATGAAGGGAGACAGATCAGAGGTGCAACCAAGACTTTGAAAATGAACAGAAAGGAGTTGAAAAGAGCTGGCGTGGATCTCATGATTACAGTTTTTCCCCACGATTATAGGCGAGAGGGCTGGGTAAGAAAAAGGGCGTATCATGGCCAAGAACATGAGGTATTTACAGACTGGACTGATATGCCACAAGAAGGCCTGTACTATGTTGAAGACTGGAAAAATTTTTTGTGGTCAGTGGATCCAACACACCTTATACCTGCTTTCATAAGAAGGTCTGGAATAAGAATTGATGTTGCTGTATCTCCTGATTATAAGGCAAGCGCTATGTGCACAACTGTAAGAAAGGATTTGGGCATTTGGGAAACAGGCACAAGAAAGCACAGGTCTAGAAAGGATTCTACTAAGGTTAGAACAACAAGGCGTTTGGACCCAACAAAAATAAAGGGAAAATCTGTTGGCATTTTTGATGACTGGATACTAAAGGGCACCACAATGATACATACAATAGAGGATGTCAGAAAAGCTAGAGCTGAAGACATACACTGTTTTTGCATACATGGTGAACTTGTTGGAGACGCATATGAAAACCTTAAGAGACTAGGAGTCAAACTTTATACATCAGACACTATAGACAACCCATCTGCTGCAATTTCAACAACAGAACAAGTCGCGGAGCGCTTGAACACTTATTTTGACTAACTCATATTAGATTAATAATACATCATTCCAATTATCTGAATGGGCAAAATTATTGTTGGTATTGACGAAGCTGGACGCGGTGCTGTCATCGGTCCGCTAGTTATCGCTGGTGTTGCGCTCAGAGAAGAGAATGAGCAGGAATTGAAAAAAATCGGCGTCAGGGATTCCAAAGAGCTTACAGCGAAAAAAAGGGAGAAGCTGGCTGAGAAAATCCAGGAAATTGTTGACAACATACTTATTTTGAAGGTTGCTGCTTGCAGGATTGACGATTACAGAAAACAGGGAGTGAACCTGAACAGGCTTGAAGGGATGAAGATGGTGGAAATTATTGACTTTTTAGGCGGCGATAAAATCTATGTTGATGCATTTGATGTGGACACAAACAGACTGAAAAGGCTTCTCGAAAAATCATTAAAAAAAGAGGGTGCGCAAGTTGTCTCAGAACATTTTGCAGACAAGAAGTATCCAGCTGTCTCTGCCGCTTCAATAATTGCAAAGGTGGAGCGCGATAAGGAAATAGAAGATCTGAAGAAGGAATATGGAGACATTGGACCTGGATATCCTGCAAACGAGATAACTATGAACTGGCTTAAAGAATGGCTGAAAACACATAAAGACTTCCCCCCAATAGTGAGGAAAAGCTGGGATACCATAAATGTTTTAAAGAATGATCACAAACAGTCCAAGCTTAGCGGTTGGTTCAAAGGCCTGCTAAAGACAGAACAAGAATGCAAGGTGAAGGAGAGTTCTGAGGCCAAGAAATAATTATTGCACAACACCTGTGCATGTACCAACATCTTCATGTTTGTCTAAACTGCTTCCTAAATTATATGTTATTGTCAACCTAGATATGTACTCTGATCCTACTGTTAACTGTATTGAACCCGTAGCTGTTACAACAGCCCTCTCATTTGCTGAAATGGGTATTAAAGATGTTTTCAATTCGTTTCCACCAAGATCAATTCCAGCAATGGTGATGTCATTTGGCTCATTTTGTATATCTAACATCAAAGTGCTTCCAGTTAATTTATGATTTTTAATTGAGAAATAGGAAAATCCAGAACATTCGCTTTTTGAGGATGTGGATGATAATTCTGTTGCCCCAAGCGTTGATTTAGATAGAGCTGGATTTAACTCAAACATTTCTATGCTATCTTCGAATAGTTGTATGTATTTTTCATAACTGGAATTTGGAACTGTGAAAATCAGCTCGTAAATAATTCCCTGTTGTGTATCAACAAACACATCTTTTGTTTTAATTATCAGTCCTTTATCTAGAAAAGTTGATACAATTTCATATGAGTCAAGGCCATTAACCTTTCCCGGTTTTTTTGAAGTTATAGTTACATCTGTTCCTGTTTGTTGCAGAGCAAAATCTTCCAATGTTCCAGAGGGCCTTTCTGATAATTTTATTACAGAGAACAGGACCACAAAACCACTTTCTTCTGGTCCAGAAAACAAAACGCCATTTTGTATTTGTTTTGGTTTCCATGTGCTTGGGTAGCCGATTGATTTGAAATCCGTTCCTGTATATTTAATTATGCTCTCTGATTCGATTGTTTGTTGTGGAATTGCGGATTGTGTAGCTGTTGTTGTGGGTGTTGTAGGAACTGGTGGCTGACTACTCTGTTGCGAACAACCAGAAATAACTAGAACCGAAATAATGAGAAGAATTGGAAGAAGCTTTATCATAATATATTATTTGGATAGAGGGTTATATTTAAGACTTGCATTTCTAATATTTAGATTATGTCAAATCAAGTTACTCTAAAGGGTTGGATTGAAAGGGTAAGGGAACTGGGAGGCCTAAAGTTTTTCATACTTAGGAACAGAGATGGTGTAACGCAAGTCACGCTAAAAAAGGGTGTGGTAAAGGATGAGTTATTTGATCTTGTCGGCCAGATGCACAGGGAAGATTGTTTAATTGTTAGGGGTGAGTTAAAGGATGCCAAACAAGCCCCAGGAGGCAAAGAACTTGTTCCAGATTCTATCGAAGTTGTAAACAAGGCAGAGACGCCGCTACCAATTGAACTTGGTGAAACAAACAAAGACAAAAGGCTTGATTACAGGTACATGGATTTGAGAGATCATAAAGTTCTTTCGGTTTTCAAGGTTAGGTCTGAGGTTTTGAGGCTTATAAGGGAATATTACGCAAATGAGGGATTTTTTGAAGTGCAGACACCTGTTATCCAAGCAGCTGGAGCAGAAGGTGGATCTGAATTATTCCCCATAATATACTATGGAAAAGAAGCGTTCCTAAAACAAAGCCCCCAACTTTACAAACAAATGTTGATGGCCTCTGGATTGGATAAAATATGGGAAATAGGCAATGCGTTCCGCGCAGAAAAATTTCATACAAGGAAACACATCTCTGAAATAACAATGGTTGATACAGAAATGGCTTGGATAGAATCAGAAGAAGATGTTATGAGGGTGGTTGAAGGGCTTGTTCACCATGTTTTGAAAGGTGTGAGTAAAAATTGCAAAGATCAATTGGAACTTTTAGGTGCAACTGTAAATGTGCCTGAACTTCCTTTTCCTCGACTACACTATGATGAAGTTTTGAAAATGTTAGACAAAGAAGGGGTGAAACTTGAATGGGGATCTGATTTTGGCGATGCGGAAGAGAGAAGAATTGGAGATTTGCTGGCAAAAAAAGGTACTGAATTATATTTCTTCACAAAATATCCATCTCAAATAAAGCCATTCTATGTTATGATGGATGGAAAATATTCCCGCGGTTTTGATCTGGATTTCAAGGGCATGGAAATAACATCTGGAGGACAGAGAGAACACAGGCTTGACATTTTAACAAAAATCATGAAATCAAAAGGTTTGGATCCTCACAAATTTGAGTTTTATTTGAACGCTTTCAAATACGGGATGCCTGCTCATGGCGGTTTCGGATTGGGAGCTGACAGAGTTGTGCAGCAAATCCTAAATTTACCAGATATCAAAGAAGTTGTATTGTTTCCAAGAACAACAGAGAGATTGGTGCCTTAACCCTTTGCTACTTTCCACAAAAATTCGAAGTGATTTGTGAATGATTCTGCCAGGGCTTTGCTTTTTATCACAACTATATGTAGTGTTGGTTCCCAGATAACTATCGCCACTTTGTCTCCGTAAACAGCAACAGGCGTAGGTGAGAAATATTCTTTTGGCAAAAACCTATACTGGCTTTTCTTGCTGCCAAAGTCTGTCGCCTCAGAATGTGTTAATATTCTCTCCTTCAACTTTCCTCTGTCAACATCTTTAACATACCTTTTGAAATGAAGAATATCGAAATCAATGAAAGTTTTTTCATCTACACCGAAACTTAGCAGCTCGCCACCTTGCTCTATTATGTCTCTATACAAGGTATTCAAGCCTTCCTTTCCTTTATACAATTCAACTGAGAAGTCTGACTGACCCAATCCACTTATCTTTTTCAAATCTGGTATTATTTCAGAAAAGGCGTTCTCGCTCTCTTTCACCTTGGAAAGTATTTTCTCAGGTCTCACTGGCTGAAAATATTTCACATCATTTTTTATTAAGTACGTGACATAGCCCCTTTCTACCATTCTGAGCAAGGCATAATATGTTGTTGTGCGATCATAACCTAGCTCCTCTCCTATTTTGCTTGCTGGAGAGTTGCCAAACTTTAGCAGAACTAAATATATCTTTGCCTCTTTTTCTTCAAAACCAATTCCTTTCAATATCTCCGTATCCATGCTTTATTATTTTCGCTGCTGCTTAAATAGTTGTGAATTTTTCACAGCATAGATTTATCTGCTTCTGTTTGATATTTTGTATTATATGATAGGTCAAGCTGTAGCGATTGTAAAGGGGAACCTTAACCCCAGGATGGTTTCTTTAAATGGACAGATGGAACAGGGATTAGCTATAGTCGAAACAGAAGGAACATGCAAGTTGGGTTGCCTTCACTGCAATATCGATGTTCCAAAACAGGGTGACGCGACTAAGCCAGATTTTTTGCATTTTGTTGAAGAGTATGCGCGATCATCCCCTGAAGGGAGCAATTTAATTTTGAAGAATGCTGCTAGTGGATTAAGAAATAGGGAGCTGGAATTGGTTAGGAGATCTGTTGAACGCGGTTTGTTTACAACAATTACAACAGAAGGTCTTACTGTTCCAGAATACTTTCAAGACGGTGTAGTTGCTTTAAATGACGAGTTTCCAGGAAGGGTTGGTTATACAGTCTCTTTAGACGGAAGCGCAGAGCTGGTTCATAGGCAGTTAAGGATAAACATACCTTTTGATAGGGTTGTGGATTTTATACAAAAACAGATAAAAAGAGGGGTTTATGTAGAAACAAACTTTGTGGCGCACTCAGGGAACCTTCTTGATTTTAAAAGTTATGTGGACTTTGTAACTGGTTTAGGTGTTGCAAAGGTCAATGTTTTGCCGTTGCAGGAGATTGGAGCAGCTGCCAGAAATGGATTGGGAACACCAGATTTGATCGAAATGGTTGATGTTTTGATTGACACATATGAAACAGGAACTCCAGAGACAAAAGAAGCACTAGAGCACACGATTGGAGGGTATTTTCACAGAATGAAGAAAGGCGCAGAAGCCAGTGGATGCGAGGGTTGTCCAGCAGGAAGCAGGGATATGATTATGATTGATTCAAGAGGAGATATTTACCCGTGCAACAGTTTGAGGGATCCACAATTTAAACAAGGCAATATAGGGGTCTCAAGTTTGGCTGATATTTATCAAAGTGAAAGGTTTAGAAGGTTGCAAGACCAGCTTGCACAAGGCGATGGTGACTCACCATTAAAATTCGGCTGTCCAAGGATTATAGAAAAATCACCTGAAAAATATAGGGCCGCATTAGACTACTTGAATAGCAGGCTTGAGGAATCTGGAATTGATCTAAGTGCTTTGCCAGAACATGGTAGACGGGTTTGCTTTGCCAGAACATTTTGACTGGCATCAACTTTCTGCCAGATTATCCTGTATACCTTTTATTGAATCGGAAATCTCGTCAAGTGTTTCAGATGTATCCTCTTCAATTGTAGTGGCCTGTGTGTCTGATTTTATTTCTGTTTGGTTTGTTGTTTGGACTGTTGATTTTTCTGGCTGGGTGCAACCTGAGACCAAAACAATCATGACTACTGCTAATCCGATAGCCACTTTTATTTTATTAGATTTTTCTTTTTGCATAATTACCTCAAGGTGATATTGTTATGTTGATATCATACACCTGCCTTCCAATACATCCAGCCACCCTATCTGGCGCATTGCTTCCAAGGCAACTTGGGGAAACAGACAACCTGAATTGTGCGAGCCTTGGAGATGTTGCCGGCGTGCAGTTGTATCCTCTAGTTGTTCCAGTACTTGTTGTTTCTACCACCAACACACAATCCAGCAGCGACTGGATTGGCCATTGGTAATTGCATGTTCCGTTGGTATTGTTGACTTTAGATGATGTTGTAATTGGATTCCATGAGTCTCTCCAAGTGCCATCCGGATTTTGCTGCTTCAAGGATGCGCTCCATGTAGAGCTATCACATTCTGGCATGTTTTCCGGGCATTTATACGCTGGCATATCACCAAAGCATTGGCCCGTGATATTCACTTTGTCGCCAATCTTAAACTGTTGGCCGTTTACTGGGGTTTTTAATAACACGTATTTTTCAGGGACCGATTCGTATTTATACTGAGCCTTATACCAGTCTGTCTTTGTTCCGTCCTGTTTTGTGACTCTGACTCCAAATTCGTATGTGTCTCCCGGTGTGAGGCCTGGAATGAATACCTGCATATAGAAGGATTTATATTTTAATGATGGAACATCGCTAGATCTGTTATATATTGTCTCGTTTGGAGACCAGTATTTGTAATCGGGTGTATTGAGGGTGCCCCTTGGACTGTAATAAGATCCGTCGCTTAATTTTTTGAAATAATACTCTACATTTGTTATATTGTATCTACTATAACTTGCCTCGCCCCTTAAAGTCGAACCCCAGTTGTGCCAGTTGTATGTTCCTGGCTTTGTTCTAAATTTCACAAACTGATCTGATGGGGCTTCTGTAGCCGGTGATGGTGTTGTGCTTGGCTCAATAGTTTCTGTTGGTAGGGGTGTTATATTTGATGTGGGTGTTGGCTGAGTCGAGTTTGATGGTGCGACGGACGGTGAAGTGATTTGTGTAGGTGATTTTTGTGGTGTTTTAGATGGCTGTGTTGACCTAACATCGGCAACCCTTTTAATTATGGCCTGGATTTTATCTGCTATATTTTTCAACTCAGACTTGAATTTTGACAGGTCGTCCTTTGTAAAATCAGATATGGCAGACCTTACAGAATCAGCCAAGCCACTCATCATTTGTGTGACTTCTTCCATATTAGAAAATATTGCTTCCCACTTATTCGAATACTCCAAATTACCTTTTGAATTGTGATAATTCACCAATTTTTTGACAGAGCCTCTAAGAATGTCTATTTTGACTTTCAACTGTTCCAACTGCAATACAGATGACAAGATAGATAAAGGGTCTGCACTGTTGTCTTGTTTTAGCTCTGTTGGTTTTGGTTTTTCTGAAGTTTTGGGTGTGTATTGTTGAGTTCGATATGGATAGTACGAAGGTGTTACCTGTTGAGTTGGGTATTGGTTATAATTGGATTGATATGGATACGGTGTATACTTGGGCTGGTAGGCACACTCGAACAGACACTTATTATCGCACCATTTACCGCCGTTCAACTTGCATGTTGGTTCATCTGCACAGTAAATAAGGTTGTTAGGGTTGCATTGTGTGTAAGTGTACTCGCTCTTTGGTGGCTCTGTTGCGTCATATGGTATAGGGCTTGCTGTTGGTTCAGATGATGTAGATGGTGAAGAAGAGGGTGTTGTAGATGGCGATGCGGAAGTTAAATTTGAACAAGTTCTTCTGCCAAAGGAGTCTGTACCTGTTTGCGTATAACCTGGCTGGCAAGCACACTCATTAGACGGGTTGTCTGGTGTTGTCCCCGTGCTACAAGACCAAACACATCTGTTGTCTGATGTTAATACATGATAAGGGGAAGGGCACAATGTGTTGTTGTCTGCCCTAGCGGTGGAAACTATTAACAAAAAAACAAATGCCATTATTGAAAAATACAATGCTTTTGAATACATAAAATATATTTCCTTTTCATCAGCATATATTATGCAGTTTCAAAAAAGATATCTGGTTATCTTGCAGATGATATAGAACGCTATTAACCAATATAATCATCGCTTGGTTCTGTCTTGTATTTTGTGAATCTTTCTATTAGTTTTTTAAGCAGGACTTTCAAATCGCTTTTTACTTCAGATGCTGGAATTCCATCAACTGTTGTTTTCATTTCTTCATCTTCCAGGATGTGATCTATAACTCTTTCTAACAATTCATCGGTAAAACCAGAATATAATATAGGCTCAAAAAACTCTTCCCTGAAAACCCTATCATTAATTAACATACCCAGTTTTTCTTGAAAAATCACAAAAAGCTCTATCTTCTTTTCATCCATATGTGTATTATTTATTGCCTGTGCTTAAATAAAATGCGATGGGGCCGTAGTCTAGCTTGGTCTAGGATTCCAGCTTGGGGAACTAAGCTACTGAACTGGATTTTCCAGTTGTGATGGTACAAAATGCTGGCGACCGGAGTTCAAATTATACCCTCTTCTTTTGAAAAAGAAGAGCCTTATAACCCAGAAGAAAACATTTACATGGGTTATTGGTAAATGGAAATCTCCGCGGTCCCATCAAATTACCACTTAGATATACTTAAATTGCTTTCCTCCTATTTTATCTTATGGCAAATGAGCAGGAAATAGATCTTAAAATAGATGGGCTTTTGCTGGAAATTGGCTCTTATAAACACACTTTAGGCAATCCTGTAGGGGATTTATTAGATACAGTTGATGGACTATACGAAGATACTTTGGCAAAATACGAAGGGACTTTGACAAGAACACTTGAACAAGAAGATGAAAACCCAACAGAAACTGGAGATATTGAAATTGAAGGGGCTATTCAGGATCTAGAAACACAAGATACTCGAATTGGAGGAATTCTTAGAGAAATCGAAACTGAGGATTATAAATTCTCAAGCTATGCAATTGACCAATTTAGGAAATTTTCTATTGAATTGGGGATTTCTAATGAAGATGCTCAGATGCTTTCATCTGGTCTAAATCCTGAAGATGTAAAAGATAATTTTACTGGCTGGGATGTGGAACTTGGACAAACAGAATCGCCTCTTCTTGATCTACCAGATGACATGACAGAAAAGGTTATGGAAATGGGAGATGATATTAACTATATTGATTATCTGAATAAATTCAAAAGATTAAAATCTGAAAGGGAAGCCTCTATATACGATGTTATGGACCATCTTGGTGTTGGTCCTGTTATTGTTTTTAATGGAAAAACATATAAGGCGAAAGATGTCCATATAGCTGTTCTTGGAAATCCTGTATATAGATTATTACAGCTATATGGCTACTGTGTTCACGATCTTGTTACCTCTGTGGTTGCTAGAGATGCTACACGCAAACCATTAGGCACAGAGTTGGAAGATGAACTTTCTAAAGACGAGAAGGATGTTGTAGAGGAGTCTAGAAGTATGTCAAGTGAAGAATATTTTAGTAATGTTAGATTAGCGATTAAAACTATGTATAAGGAATACACAGAAATAATTGGTAGATATGGGTCTTTGAAAGCGTGTATGTTGGATGTTTATCGTGGTCTGAAACCTTTGGATGATTCTAAATAAACACAGATCTACTAAATTATTTCCAGTTCCACCT
>JACQNV010000026.1 GCA_016202865.1 Candidatus Aenigmatarchaeota archaeon | reverse complement strand
TTTATATTCATCCTACATAATCAAATTCGTCTGCTTCTTGCTGAGTTGTAGTTGCCTGACCCCCAGCTGTTTGATTTAACTTTTCAACTTCCTGAATTTCATCTACCAGCGACCCCATAAACCAGTTAAGCGTGTCAACCCTTGTGAGCAATTTGTCTTTAGTCTCCTTTTTTAAGTTTTTGTCCTCGGTCAGCTCTTTTTGCAAACCTGCTGTAGAACTTAACAAATTTACAACCTCTGCCTTGTGAGGAAATGCCCCAACCATCGCAAGCCTTCTGAGCTTAGTACAGACTTTTTCCATAATTATTCCATATCTTATCTCGCTTTCAGGTTCGCTTGTTGGCCTAATTTCTAAATTCTCGTTACCCATAACTTACCTCCTCCCGCACAACTGTGCCACCTTGTTTTACTATCCTAACGATTACAGAGCTACTTGTTTTAATGACCTCTATTGTTGGTTCTTGCCTCACCATTTCAATCATCTGAACATACCTTCTCACAGTGACATTGTGTATGCCTGTTTCGTGTGCAAGCTGGTTTAGCGACATGGCTTCGTGCTTCTCTTCCAACGCCCTTAAAATGGCTTGCATTATCTCTAGCGGGTCCCTTTTCATGAATATATATTATACTGAGGTATTTATATAGCTTATTGTCAACTAAATGATATTACAGCGTATCTAGTTGTATATTGTGGTGTATAAAAGTTTAACTTCGAGTCCTATATTAATACCACTCCCCAGTGATTAACCTTATAAAGTAACAAACTAACATTATTTTTGTATGGAATATAGAGTTCCGTTTCGCGAAGGCGTGGTTTATAGGGAAGCAAAACCTACTGGACAGTTTGCACATGAAAACTTCCCAGAAGCGAGGTACGCAATAGACTTTGTTGTGGATTTAGATACAGAGGTTTTAGCTGCAGCAGAAGGTAAAGTTTTTTCAGTTCAAAGAGGATCAACTACACACTTCAGACCACAAGACCTTATAGGAATGGACATAGAAGAGATCAAAAAACTGGCAAATAAACACACCAATTATGTTTGTATAGAGCATCCAGATGGAACATTTACAGAATATCTACATTTGGGGCCAGATGTCCCAGTAAGTGAGGGGCAGGATGTAGAAAGCGGCAAGCCATTAGGATACACAGGACAATCGGGTGTAATGAGCGAATCACATTTACATTTCAACGCATTCAAATTAACTGAAGGTGGAATAAGAAGCATACCTGTAAATTTATGTGAAAAATGAAAGGGAAGCTAAATTCTATCGTCAAGAAGTTCGCTACATGGCCCAAAGGTTTGTGTGCGAAACACCAGACCCAGTCTGATCTCAAACAACAGGACATTTGGCTTTAAGTTGTTTGAGAGATGTGAGTCAAAGCCGCTTTAGCTGACTCACACTAATTTTAAAGCTTATACTAGTCGATAATGATTTGTGTTTACTACTTGTAAATTGTTAAAAACAAAGTTTATAATCCCTAGCATCAATAAATAATATGACAAATCTAGTAGTCGTTCAGGGGGATTCTGGCGCTGGTAAAACAACTATAAGAAAATATTTTGGAACTGAACTTGGTTTTGGGCAATATGCTATTGATAATGAGATAAATAATCTGAGAGAAGCTGTAGGGTGGGACAAGATAGAATTCCGACCAATTATAAGGCAGATCGTAGATAGTGATTTTCAGTATAATTTTTGGAGAAGGTTTTGGAGTGAAAACGATTGTACATATTCTCCAGAAACCGCTAGGCAAGTTATAGAAGATCACATAGATAAGATGATTGCAGGAGAACTGTTATCAGACGAAGATAGATTTCACATATCCTATGTATGTTGGAAGGAATTAATGGTAAAAAGAGATTCTGATCTTCTCCAAGGAAAGGATGTTGTAATAGAACCATTTACCAGTCCGCCCTCTAGAGAAAACGCTATCAAAATCGAAGCTGCATTATTGCCAGTAGTAAGAAGATATATGATTTTTTTGAGAGCCGATAGAGAAGTTCAAATAACAAGAAGAATGGAAGAAAAAGGATATACTAGGGAGACGGCTCTGCAGAGGATGGGTCTTGCTCTAGATCTCACACCACCCAATGTACAAGACCTAGTTGTTCTGAAATATGTAAACAATACACCTGAGGATTTGGAGAGAATAAAAGCTGACTTGAGGACAAGATTCGGCAATCCTGCGCCTTTATAAACTCGGTCTCCATATATTCTGTCAGCAAGAAGCGAGTTAGGTAACCTAATTTCGTTAGCTTGTTATAAAATAGGGTAGAATAGTAAAAGAGTACAAAACTGTTTGCAAGTAGTCGATGAGAGCTATTTCTAAGCCTAATGGAGAAAGAGAATAAATGAGCTTTAGAGAAGGCGGTAGTAGTGGCGGCGGATTCAGAGGCGGCCCAAGAAGGAGCTTTGGAGGACCAAGAGAAATGCACGACGCAGTGTGTTCAGACTGTGGTCAACAAACACAAGTTCCATTTAAGCCATCTGGAGACAGGCCAGTCTATTGTAGAGATTGTTTCCAAAAACACAAAAGATAAATTAAAATTAGTTTAATGGAAGGCTATTGATTTTTTTTGCTTTTCTTATTGTTTTTCAGGTTTCAGAAAGATATTTAAATACCCAAGTTACTATATCTAATCTAAAATACTATTTATATAGTATAATAGGAGGTCGAAAGGGATGAAACTGACCGTAAGGGGACGAAGTTGACCGTTGTCAACTTCCAGCTGAAATTCAGTTTCCAACCACAAACTATGGCAGGAGAGAAGCCGCATTTGAATTTAATAACAATAGGTCATGTAGATCATGGAAAGTCAACATTAGTCGGTAGACTATTATATGACTCTGGTAACATATCAGACCAGGACATGAGAAAGCTTAAGGAATTGGCAAAAGAGCTGAAAAAAGAGACTTTTGAATTCGCTTTCGTCATGGATCAACTAAAAGAGGAAAGAGAAAGAGGAGTTACAATTGACTTGATGTACAAAGGCTTTGAAACAAACAAATTTTACTTCACTTTAATCGATGCACCTGGACATAGAGACTTTGTCAAGAATATGATTACCGGTGCTTCACAAGCAGATGTCGCAGTATTAGTTGTCTCTGCAAAAGACGGAATTCAGGAACAAACAAAGGAGCACATCTACTTATCTAAAGTTTTAGGAATAAAGCAGATGATCATAGCCCTAAATAAAATGGATGCAATTGGTTATGACGAGAAAAAATTCAATGAAGTTAAGACAACAGTAACAACGCTTTTAAAATCAGTCGGCTTTAAGGTTGAAGACATACCATTCGTCCCAGTTTCAGCATACATGGGAGATAATGTGTTCAAGAAAACAGACAAAATGCCTTGGTACAAGGGAGAAACATTATATGGCACATTAGATGCTCATGTAAAACCTGTAGAAAGGCCTCTTAACAAACCGCTTAGAATGTCTGTCCAAAGCGTATTGAACATTACAGGTGTTGGTGCCGTTGTAACAGGTAAAATTGAAACAGGAATAATGAAACCTGGCGATAAAGTTATAATTGAACCAGAAGGTTTGGCAGCAGAAGTCAAATCAATGGAAATGCATCACAAACAATTGACACAGGCAATACCAGGAGATAACATTGGAGTTAACATGAAGGGTGTTGAAAAGAAATCTGTGAAAAAGGGTGACATGGTTGGTAAACCAGACAGTCCGCCAACAGTCGTCAAAGAATTCACAGGACAAATAATTGTCTTACAGCATCCAACAGTCATGACAAAGGGTTACACACCTGTATTCCACTTACACACAACACATGTTGCAGGCAAGATTGTTGAAATAATCAAGAAAATTGATCCTAAAACAGGGGCAGAAGTCACAGTGGACAAAGAATTATTGAAAACAGGTGACGCAGCAATCATAAAAGTCCAGCCTTTGCAGCCAGTTGTGATCGAAAAGCAATCTGATTTCCCAGAGTTGGCAAAGTTCGCAATCAGAGATATGGGTAAAACAGTTGCAGCTGGAATATGTCTTGACTATGTCAAGGCTAAATAATTCATATTAGTTACAGGGGTGTTTATTTTTCCCCTTCTGTTTTTATTTTATTAATAATCAGCCAAAGCTATCAACTAAGTATGCCCTGTTGTGAAAAACAACTCGACTATAAAAGCAGTTACAGGAACTAGAATAATCAACAGCAGGACAATTATTATTGGTACAATTGGATCGAAGGAAAGGCTAATTACTAGGAGCTTTATCAACAGCGCGAACATAGCCACAAGCAAAATTAAGACAGCAAACTTCCATTTTGTTCCAAGGAGTAATTCTTTTTTAGGCTTCCAAATTGTCATATAATTAGTTATTTAAAAGAGAATTTAAAACCATCAGCTACCCTGTTGGCTTTCCAAAGAAACAGCGCTTATCTTGAAAGGCTCTTCTTTGCCATGGAATCTGACAGCTTTTCTTAATATTATCAACCTTTTTCTAGGTCCTGGGACAGAGCCCTCCAGCAAAATATAATTTCCCTTCACAACGCCATAATTTACCCAACCGCCTTCTGGTGTCAATCCTTCTGAAGAAATCTTCAAAACCCTCTTGTTGAAATCTGTCCTGTTGTGGAAACCCATCTGACCTGGGTGTGGAATATAAACAGGCAAAACCCTTGCTGGGTGGTATGGACCAAGAGAACCAACATGCCTTTGCTTACCTTTGTTCTTTCTGCTTCTCACTTTTACACCATGCCTTTTCACAGGACCTTGAGTGCCTTTACCGGTTGTGACAGCCTGAACATCAATGAACTCGCCCTCTTTAAACATATCCTCTGGTTTTAGTTGGCCGCCCAATTTTTCTTTAGCATATCCCCATTTAGATTTCAAATCTCCAGACAAGCCAATTTCAAATAGTTCGGGGGTCTTCTTGCTCACACCAGAATCTCTGGGTTGAGTATGCACAATCAATCTTATGTCATGTAAACTGTTTAATCCTTTTTCAATTTCATCAAGCTTTGCCTTAGTTTTAGGGTCTTTGGCCAAATTTATTTTTCTGTTCAAATCTTTAGATTGTTTTTCTGCCAAAACACAACTCTTTTCCTCGAGTCCGTACGGCGTCTTCCTGTAAGTTTTTATTCCAAGAACAACAAGAGGCGGACAGTCAAGAACAGTGACAGCCTTAACTGTTTCCTGTCCATAGAAAGCTGATCCTTTCCTTTCATTGATATAACTGATCCTTGTCATACCAGCTTTGTAGCCGGCAAAAGCTACAGGTATAACTTTATCTGTGTGGATAGAAGCTAGAACTGACTTTCCTCCTAACCTTGGATAAATCCTTTTAGCTCTCTTTCTGTGCCAATATCCCCTGCTCCCTGCTGTTGGTTTAGAAAATTTCATATTTTATCCTTATACCCTTCTACCGCGTCTACCACCAGGTTTCCTTGTTGAGTCGTGTGGTATTGGTGTGACATTTTCTATTGTGCCTATTCTTAATCCAGATCTTAACAAAGCCTTAATTGCTGGCTGAGCGCCTTCTCCTGGTATTCTCTTATAATGCCCGCCTTTAGCCCTAATTTTAATATTTACACCAACCAAGCCCTTTGAAAGCGCATCGCCTGCAGCTTTTCTTGCAGCCTTCATGCTTGGGAAAGCTGTTCCTTTATCCTTATCCCTATTTGTCATCATGCCACCAGAGTATCTAGCCAATGTCTCTGAGCCTGTGATATCTGTTATGTGAACTATTGTGTTGTTTTCAGATGAAAATATATTTGCAATTCCCCATCTCTGATGCTTTTCAGGTGGCTTTGGCTGCGGTTTTTCTACCGGCTTTTCCTGTGTGGTTTCTTGTTTTTCTGTTTCCATAAGTTATGCTGTTACCTCTTCTTTTAATTCCTGAGATTCTGCATTTTCTGTTGCGCTCTCGACTGTTTCCGCACCTTCCTCAGCCGGTTTGGCTTTTGGTTCTTCAACCTGCGGTTCTTTAAGCGTGAAGTTTCCGTAAAATGATATCTGGCTCTCTTCCACTGTTGAAACTAAAAGTGATGGGAATGTTGCCCTTCTGCCTGCAATTGCTATGTGACCATGCACTATTAATTGCCTTGCCTGCTTCATTGTTTTTGCAAGGCCTTTTTTGAAAACAATTGTCTGTAGCCTTCTCTCCAAAACATGCCTCAAACCCAAAGATAAAATATCATCTAAACTGTTGGCTTTGACAAAACCCAATTTGTTAACCTTATCAAGCAAGACCTGTTCTTTGGACTTGTCCCTTATAGCGTTAAGTTCTCTGGCCCTTCTCCTGAAATCTCTGACAGTTTCCTTTACCTTCCAGATTTCGCTTTTCCTTCTCAAACCAAATTCAGTTAGGATGGCCTTATCTTCCTCTATCAGTTTCGCATCCCACAACATTCTCGGCCTGCTGAATTTTTTTCTAAGTTGTCGCATGTTTTATTTTTTTATCCTCCAAAAATTTTCTAAATACATGTCGCTTATGTGCCTTAATATTCCGTCATCATCTCTAAGCTGGACGCCGTGGTCAAAGCCCAAAACTTCATATTCTTTCCCTCTTGTGAATACTGCACTATCGCCGGCGAGTCTAAAGTAACCTTCAAGCAATCTTACTTTTCCCCCAACATTTGTACGCTCTAATTTCACACATCCTATATCAGATGCAGTAGTACTCATACTCATAACTATTTGCCTCCACCTTTGGATGGTGCTGCCTTTGCAGGCTGCTCTTTCTTCTTTTGCACACCAACAGATTGGCCTTTGGCTCTAAATGATGATCTTGTTCTCTGGCCTCTTACAGGCAAGCCTAAACCATGTCTCACGCCTTTGTAAGATTTCATTCTTTTTAATTTGTTAATATCCATATTTTTTGTAAATACCAAATCTGAACCCACTAAATGCCTGTCAACTGAGCTTTCAGGGTCAAACCTTCTGTTAAGCATCCATATTGGAATGCCGTGTTTTTCTGGATGACGAACAAATTCTTCCAGTTCAGCTATCTCCTGTTCTGACAAATCTACAACTTTTTTATCTGAATTGGGATAAACCTGAGCAATAGCATTTGCCAACATATGACTGATTCCTTTAATCTTTTTTATCTGAGAAGCAACAGTTTTGTTTCCGTCTAAATCGGTTTCAGTAACTCTGACTATTTGTATAAGCTTTTTAGGCTGAGCTCTTGGATCCTGTTTCTTCTCGCCTTTAGCCTGACCTTTCTCTCCTTCTGTTTCTTTGCCCCATTTTTTTGCTTCTTTCTTTTGTTCTTCTGCCATATCAGCCCTTTCTTTTCCAACAAGATTGGAAACCGATCACGAACGATCGGTTTCGACCCTTTACTAAAGTGTTGAGATCCCAAAGAAATCTTTACACCTTCTTCAAATATTAATTTAATAACTGAGATGTGTCTCTTAACCAATAAGGCCAAGATCTTCACCGTTCTCATTAGAATACGGCAAAGAACATTCATAGAACAATGTCCTACGATGCGATCAAATTCTCAATATATTCTGTGTTCGATGTCTATTATTTACAATATAAGTATATAAGCTTTTTCAAGCTCTGCGGCCGAACAAATCCGTTAGCTTTTTAAACTGGTTCGCCAAGAGTAATTAATGAAGGCTAAAAACATTCTCTCAATTTTTGTGTTATCTGTTTTGGTAGTCAGTCTGCTAGCCTTTGTTGCGAGCGCTCATGTCGACGATTTACCTAAACATGCCAAAGAAAGGCTTGAAAATGCCAAGAACATGATTAAGGACAGGATTTCTGATGTAACAAAGCTTGAAGGCTTGAAAGAACATCAATTAAGAATTATTGAAAATTTGCCAAAACAGTTTCAGGAACATGCTCAACTCAAGGACAGGTTGAACACTTTGGATAAAGACAGATTCCAAAAGCTCATGAAGATGCCACCGGGAATTGTAAAAAAGCTTGTTGAAAGCGGTGACTTTGGTATGCTTAATAACATTACACTAAAGCAGGTTGCTAAAGCTGATTTGAAAATGGCATTTCACAAAAGGCAAGTTGCGGCCAACATGGTCGAGTCTGCACACAAAAAATTAGGACAAGCAAAGGAGAGATTTGAAAAAGCAAAAGGCGAGTTCAAAGCTAAAAAAGCAGATTTCTTGAAGAGCAAAAATTTAACTGATGCAAAGGCCTATTTGGCAAATGTTTTAGATGCTTTGGTTGAACAGGTTAACAAGCTTAAGGAAAGGGTCCAGGCTTCTGAGGATTTGAGCGCGGAAAGGGTTGCAGAAGTTTTGGCTGATTTGGATAGCAGACTGACAAAATTAAATGAATGGAAAACAAAGGTTGAGACTGCCACAACAGGCGCTGAATTGAAAGCGATTTTGATTGAGATAAGAACTTCATTGAAATCAGAAAACAGCATAATGAAGGCCATTAATGTTCATGGGTGGAGAGTTGTACTGCAACATTTCGCCGGAATATTAAAACAAGTTGACCATCTTGATACTAAACTAAACAGGTTGCTAACATTTGCAGAAAATAATAATGTCACAGTTGAAAACAAGGAGACAAGAGTTGCTGATTTCCAAGGCAAACTCGCAGATGCAAAAAGTCACTTCCAGCTTGCCGTTGGAGAGTTCAAGAAGTTGAAGGAGTTGAAAACTCCAAGTGCTGAACCAAATGTTGATACAATATCAGTAGAAATAGCGAGAAAAATGCGACACACTTCAATCACAACACACATGAAAGAGGCGAAGGCCAAGCTTAAAGAGGCCAGGACAGTTTTACAATCTTTAGTTAAGGAAATTGTTGCAAGCTTGAAAGGAGCTACAACAGACGAAGGCGAGCCTGTTCAAATCACAGAAGAACAGGTTTTAGATCCGACAAAGGTTACAGAAGGCATTGATATTGAAGAAGGGGAGACAACAGTTGAAATAGCCGAAGAGACGGCATTGGAATTATGAAAACTAAATATTTGTTGCCTATATTGATTTTGATTGCAGTAGTTTTAGTCAGCGGCTGCGCCCAGAAAACAGTCATAAAATCACCGAGCAGCAGTTCAACACAAACACCGGCAGCCCCAACAGCAACTTCTACACCAAGCCCAACAACAGCCTCAATAAGCTCTGAACTAATAACATCTGATGAGTTGGAAGCAGAAGCATCTGACCCTGATTTTGATAATCTAAATTCTGATTTAGGTGAAGTTGAAAGCGGACTTTAATTTTTTAACTATTTACAACAAGCCTCAACAAAACCTCTAAACAAAGGGTTCGGTTCCAGCGGTTTTGAAGTAAATTTATTTTATTCGATCTAGTATCATTTTTTGTAAGCTTCCTTCGAGGTTGGTATAGGATAAAAATATACCATTTTATAGGATTGTTTTATACCAAAACCTTTATATATTATTGGTACAATATATACCTATGACAACAATCCTAAATCATAAAAAGAAAATATCTGAGCATCTGGAAGAACTAAACGATGCGATTAGAATAGGCATCTATCAAAGGCCAGCAACTATAGGATTTCACACAACGGCATGCGCTATTGACCTTCTTGAGATCTACTTGCATAAAAAAGAGTTAATAGATATAGGAAAAGTGGTAAAACACGACTGGTTTAAAAGGCCAAAAGAAGGGCAAAAAATAGACTCCTTGATAGAAAGAAAGCTTCCGGCAAATTTTCAAGAAAAAGATAAAATATACAACCTTTTTTACATAATAGAGGGTAAAAGGGAAGTTTAGATATATGGAAGCCCAAAAAAAGAGCAAGTAGACTTAGTTCTTGAAACATTTAAAAAACTCAAAGAAATTTTAGTTGAAAAAATAGAAGCGGAGGGGGAGACACTTGAATAGGGAAATTCTCGTTTCATATGCTTACAGTTTTGTAAGCTTCCTTTTCGCAGATCCAAAGATAGCTGATGCAAGGATAAAAACGGTTTATCTTTTTGGATCAGTGTCACGGGGAGATTTTGACAAGGATAGTGATATAGACATTTTTATAGATTCTGAAAGTAAAGAGATTGGGAAACATGTAGAAATGGCAATGAGCAAATTTTTAAAATCCGATGAATGGAAAAAATTCAGGCTAATGGGAATTGAAAATAAGATAAAAGTAATGCACGGGGCCATTAAAAGATGGGAACTGTATGAATCTGTTAAAAATGATGGTTTAGTTTTGTATTCTTCCTCTGTCTCAGAAGGATTAAATAGTTTTTTTTTGGTTAATATAGAACCAATTAGCGAAATCACAAAAAGAAATAGGGTTATGAGAAAACTTGTTGGAAGAAAAGAAAAATACTACAAAGGCGGCGGGTTGGTTGAAGGTCTTGGCGGGGAGGTTTTGGATAATAGGGTCTTTCTAGTACCTTCTGAAAAAATCAAAAGTTTTTTAACTATATTTTCTAAAGAAAAAGTCAATTATAGGATAAAGAAGATATGGAAATGATGCATATATAAAAGGCAACATGATTGACTATATTGGGAGGCTGTTTAGCAATTCAAATATTGTCAAACTCCCTTATATCTACACAAGCCTCAACAAACCCTCTAAACAACGGATTCGGTTCCAGCGGTTTTGAAGTAAACTCTGGGTGATATTGTGTCCCGACAAAAAATTTGTGGTTTGGTAATTCCAGAATTTGCATGATCTTTTTCTCACCAGCTTGGCCAGAAAATACAAGACCAGCCTTCTCCAATTGATCTATATACTTTGTATTCACATTATATCTGTGTCTAAATCTTTCCCTAATTTTTGCACTTCCATATAATTTGTGGGCAACAGACTTCTCTTTCACAACAACATCATGCCCGCCTAATCTCATTGTCCCGCCTAGACCCTTTACCTCTTCCTGTTCTGGCAAAATACAAATTACGGGGTGCTCTGTTTTTGGGTCGACTTCTGTTGTGTGTGCGCCAGCAAGGTTGCAAATATTGCGTGCGTATTCAATAACAGCCATCTGAAATCCATAGCACAGACCGAAATATGGGACATTATTTTCCCTGCAATATCTTACGCACTCAATCTTGCCTTCCACACCCCTCTCTCCAAACCCCCCCGGAACAATTACACCGTCAATATCCTTCAAAGCCTTTTTTGCGTCATCCTGGTTTTTAATTTCAGTTGTTTCAATCCACATGAGCTCAGCTTTCGCACCAAAATAAGGAGCTGTGTGCTCGATTGCCTTTATTATGGAAAAATACGAGTCGTGAACATTTGTATACTTTCCTGTTATTGCAATTTTGATTTCTTTTTTTGCTGACTTGAATTTTTCAGCCAAGTCTTTCCATTCCCCAAAGTCATCTCTGTTAGTTGTTTTTGATTTTAATCCTATAATCTTCAAGACCTCAGCATCTATCCCTAAATCCTGCAAAAACAGCGGTATTGTGTAAATTGTTCCGAAGTCATACATGTTGAAAACTCTGTTAACAGGCACATTGGAAAAAACAGACATCTTCTCCTTTATGTTGTCGGCTACAGGGTTGTGGCTCCTGCATATAACAATGTCAGGCTGTATACCTGTTTGCATCAATGTCCTGATACCAATTTGAGCAGCTTTGCTCTTGTGTTCTCCCAGAGAAGGCGGTTGCACAATATAGCAAACATTTACAAAACAAACATTTGACCTCCCCTCCTCGTAAGCAAGTTCTCTCATAGCCTCTAAAAAGTATGAAGTCTCGATATCACCAACTGTACCACCAACCTCAACCAAAACAATATCTGCGCCAGACTTAGCCGCGAGATTTCTCAAAAAATATTTTATCTCCCCTGTCACATGGGGTATAATCTGGACATCTCTCCCCAGATAATCGCCTTTCCTCTCCTTATCTATAATCATCTTGAAAAGTTTTCCCGCAGTTAAATAGTTGTCTTTGCTGTTATTCTGATTGAGCATCCTCTCATAACTGCCTAAATCCAAATCTGTTTCTGTTCCATCGTCCAAAACAAAAACCTCACCGTGCCTATATGGGTTTAGAGTTCCAGCATCCACATTAAAATAGCCATCAAATTTTACAGGCGCAATTTTCAAACCGTGATATAACTTCAGTATATTTCCAAGGCTGGCAGAAAAGGTTCCCTTACCAACTCCTGACATCACAGAGCCAGTTATTATAACAAACTTAGTTTTGCCAATTTCATACCCTTTAGGAAAACCAGAATATCCCTCGTTCATGCAATAATTAAAACATTAAGTAATAAATGTGTTTGATGCCCCGCGACCAGAAACGTATTAAATATTACTATCTAATAATCAACATGGGCGAATTAAGAGAAAGCATACTAAAACAGCAACTTCAAAGAGAGATAGACTTGGCCAGAAAATGCGAATCTGAAGGCAAGCAGAAGGAGGCATCAACTCATTACTCCAAGGCAGCTTCACTTTATAGACTTCTGGGTTACAAAGAAACTGCCACTCAATATGAGAATCTTGGGGAAACAATAAAAAAGCCTGTCATGGAGGACGACAAATCAATAGCTGGCGCAATAGACAGCCTAATTGTCACACAAAAACCAGATACAAAATGGGAGGATATAGGCAACCTTGAAGAGGCAAAAACAACTCTTAAGGAAGCAATAATTTTACCATTCATCAAAAAGAAGCCAGACTTCGTCCGCTCTACTAAAACAATACTTCTTTATGGGCCGCCTGGAACAGGAAAAACCCTACTAGCAAAGGCTTCAAGTCACACTTTGAATGCAAGCTTTTTTGAGGCTCAGGCCTCCACTTTGTTGAGCAAATATTATGGTGAATCTAACAAAATTTTATCGGCATTATTCCTCAAAGCTCGCGAAGTCCAGCCATCTTTGGTTTTCATGGATGAAATAGATTCTATAGTTTTGAGCAGGGGAGGAGACATTCATGAGGCTACAAGAAGGGTTGTTGGTCAGCTTCTTTCAGAGTTAGAGGGATTCAGCACGAAAAAAGAGGATAAAGTTATCTTTATTGGCGCTACAAACAGGCCATGGGATCTAGACGATGCGCTGCTTTCAAGATTTGAAAGAAAAATATATGTGCCGTTGCCTGATTCTGCGGCCAGAAAAACAATATTTCAAATCCATACAAAGGGTGTCAGCCTCGAGGGAATTACACACGATAGCCTGGCCTCTATAACAAACAACTTCTCGGGTAGAGACATATCAAATATCTGTAGAGAAGCTGTAGCCAGCATGATAAGGGAACAAAACCCTAGTTTGCAGGATTTAACCTCAGAACAAGTTGACGGGTATTCTCTAAAATACAGACCCCTCACAAAAAAGGACTTTGACATCTCCTTAAGAAAAATAAAACCGGTCTCAGACGAGGCCGATCTAAGGAGATTTGACAAGTGGCGCGAAGAGTTTGGCGGCTAATAGGCTAATAAAGACAATCTGCTAATTATAAAATAGGGACTTATTGAAGGGTAAAACCTTCTTTGGGATCGGCATCTCGATCCTATAGATTGGATGACGAGATGTCTCGTGTCAACGAGACACGATCTCAAACCTTCTTTTGGAAAGGAGGATAGCTATGGCAGCAGGAAGACGTTTGATTAATCCTCAGGGAACAAGTGTCAGCGGTTTATGTAATATATGCGGCGGTCAGGCCAAACCTGCATATAGCTGTAATATCTGTGGTTCGATTGTCTGTTTAAGTTGCTTCCATCATAATCTGGGCATGTGCAAAAACTGTACTGCAAAAAGGTTCAAATAGGAACCTTCTTTTCAAGAAAGAAGCTTAACCAAGAAAGGAGCCTAAATTTTTCCTCAGTTCGCTTCGTAAAAATTTTACGGCTCCCTAAAGTCAGCAACTACATATCTCTGACCTTTTCTGTCTCTGTATATAGCAACTTTTTCTCTTCCACTTCTGAAGTGACGAGCAACAAGACCTACAACTTCTAAGTCAACTGGATACAAAACCCCTCGTGCTTCTTTAGGAATATCTTTCAACCCTTCAGTTGCCAAATCGATTACACCCTTCTCATCCAACACACCGTTATCATACAGGTTTTGCAGAAAATCGAAGTGGTTTATAGTCAGTCTCGATAGTTGGAAGTCTCTGGTTTTCATAATTTTATTACAGGTACAAGTTTTAAATGGGTTTAAGCGCCGAGGATGAGAATTTCGGGTGGAAAGCCACTTGGCAGCTTTCGATTTTTCCTTCGAACTCATGAGGCCATGCGCGAATTGCAGTTTTACACTGCTACCCTTTGCGACCACACGCTTTCCTTCCTTCTGTACTTTTTGTAAAATAGTTTTTTTTGAGTATTGTAGACTTTTCTTTTCTAAAGAAAAGGGTAGAATTCCAGGCGTGCGCGTTTGTGGATCCTTTCCGTCGTGGAAGGCGTAGTTTTTGCGAAGCAAAAATAGCCTCCTTTTTTGGCTTAAGCCTTTTCCCAGAAAAGGCTTACCACTCCGCCACCTCGGCAATTGAATAGTATATATTAAGGAAAACATATAATTATATAGGTTGGGGATATGGTAGTGGGTAGTAGAAGGCTTCTTCATGTATTAATTATTGTTGTAATGGTTATCTATTCCGTTCTACTTGTAACTACCTACAGCAGGCTTTTAAACTATATTGTGATATTCTTCGTCTCCATAGCCATTGTTTATGGAATAGCAAGGTTTTTCAAGCTCCATATAGGTGTTTTCACAGTAATTACCTCCCTCATTCTGGTCCTAATAAGCCTCTATACCATGATTGCGATCAACATCTTCTATCTTTACTATTATCTTATAGGTTTGGCTGCTGTCCTAATCTCTGTTTTTATAATCTCCAAATATACACAAATCCAATTTGTCAAAAGGCATCATAGGGTGGACATAATCCTTGTAGCCTCTGTTGTTATCTACGGGTTTTTAATCTTGCAATACACAACAGGGCAGCTAATAGGCACAGAGCTCAGGCTCTCAGACAACCTAACCTTGACAGCCTCTTCAGACTTTAACTATACATGGTACCCAGAAAACAAGGGTAAATTAAACAGTCTCAGGCTTTCTGGCGAACTATCTGGAAATGTGAAAGTTTACTTGGTTGATGAGGACACAAAAACAAACTATCTCATATTAGATTCATCTTCAATTTCTAGTTCACCAGAGGCAGCGCAAACATCAGTGGCGACACAAACCCAACAAATCTCACCTTTTGAGTCACCTGTTATAACAACTCCGTCAGCCGAGCCTTCTGCAACACAAACACCCGAAACCACAGAAGCAGTTACAGAAACCCCCTCAGAAACTACAGTGCCTTCTCCAGAGTCTTCACCTGAGCAAACAGTTCCAACCGAGCCAACACAGCAACCTTCAACTTCGCCAGAACCATCAGAATCGTCACCACAACCAGAAGCTGCACAATCACCAGAGACCACAATATCAGCCAAATCTCAAAGTACAATAGTCATCTACTCTGGAAAAATAAGATTCCAAGATGCCACTCCTGAAACAGAGTCTTCAATACCTCAACCAACAGAACTAACACAAATTCCAACACCAGAGCCTTCACAAACATCTGCTGCAGAAAGTCCAGTAGCTGAGCTTCCACAATCATCTGAACCAACAGAAACAATCCAGCAGCCAGAATCTAATCTTACTCCAACACCGGAACAAACAACAGAACCCCGTTTATCGCCTTCAGAAACACAGCAGATAACAACTGGTATTGTTCCAGCTCAAACCCAAATATCACAACCAATATCTCCAGGTACAAAACAATTTACAAGCTTCTGCCATGACACATGCAAACTTCCTGATTTGAAAGGCAAAAAATACACAATAAAAGTTGTTGTGGAAGGCCAAGGATCAATATTCATCGGCTCCATAGACTATACAATACTAAAAAAGACAAAAAAAATAAGCATAGCAGTGAAGGATAATAGCGGCAAAGAGTTCGGTGATTATAACATAACAGAGAGAAGGGACGGTAAATTTGATCTAGTTCTGGACATAAATGAATCTCAGATTCCGGATAAAACAGAATTTGACATAACTGCTTTGCAGATAGCCAAAACTGGGGGCGAAATTACACCGGTAGAAGAATTTTCTGATCCAGAAGTGGAGATAAAAGGTTTGGTGGATCCACCAGCTATAATAGAAGCAAAGATAGATTCTGTAGAAGACCCCCAAATAAGCACAGACGCCTTTGCAATGGAGCCATTGGAATTTGACAACGCAACAATAACCTTACCGAAAAATGGAAAAGTTAGTAAAATTTTTTCCTGTGCTGAATTTGACATAGATTTCTTTGAATGCCCAAGGTGGGAACCAACAAACATACCATTCACAGACAATGGCGATACAATCACATTCACTGTCACACACTTCTCAGCTTATGCAGGTGGTATAATTAACATAACCACGGCAGAGCATCTGAATTCTAATAGAACACTTATCTCTGATATTTTTGCCGAGACAAGGGCTTTGGATGGTATTTGGTCTGAAACCATACCATCTGGGGATTATGTTAGAGTTACTTTCGAAAAAAACCTCACATTCAACAATGACATAACAATCTACCCGCGGACAATTTCTGGAACACCAAAAATAGAAATCTATGAAATAGATGGCACAAACCTGATAGCAGAGTTTACATCCTTAAACGACAACCAATACAACAAAGTCTATTTAACCAATCTCCAAGGAACACAAGACACATTCGATTTGAAAGTCCTTAATAGTTCAGTTGAATTTGATCATATTGTTGATCCAAGTACATCGGGAACCCAGAACATATCCTTTATCAGTCCAACACCGGCCAATGTCTCTGTATTAACCACAGCAAATGTAATAATAAACACATCTATAGAAGATCCAAATCTTAATTCCGTTACTTATAATTGGAACGGCACCAATTACACATTTTATAACAATTCATTGGTTGTTTTGTATAACATGGATAATCTTTCAGTGCTTGGAGAAAGCGATGCTCTAGTTGCGGATTTAGCTTGGGGAATTTTCAACGGAACTTCAGTAGGAAATGCATTGCCAAGTTCCACGGGGTATTTTGGTGGTGGATATGTTTTCGATGGAGTTGGTGACTTAATTAATATATCGATGAACACCAACTTATCCACCTTTTTTGGCACAAACGAATCAACTTTAATTGTTTGGGTTAAATTAGATGCCGCCACTCCCGCATCGGCTCAAACAGGAATATTCTGGTTGGGTGGCAGTGCATTTAGTTCTCACTACCCTTGGACAGACGGAAAAATCTACATGGATGCATTTAGGGATGACAGAATAGTATTTTCACCCTCTGCTTCTGTAACAAGGACAAATTGGCACATGATTGCAGTAACCAATAAACCTGGGGCAAGCGGATGGAATTTTTACCAAAACGACATTCTTGTAAACTCAACAACAGGCGAGCCTGCAGTATACCTACCACCAAGTCCTATGTTAGGTAGAAGTAAGGATTCAACTCGTGCATTTGACGGCTCTATGGATCAATTCATGCTATGGAATAGATCATTGTCTGCTGATGAGATTAAACAAATGTATATGACTGGCTTGTCCAGACTAAATCAAACACATTGGAATTTGTATGTCAATCAAACACAAAACTCGACAACCCTGCTGACAAATGGAACTTACACATTCCAAGTAGATATTAGTAATAGTACAGGTTCTGTAAGTACAGGTCAAAACAAATTCTTGATAGGCACTGCGCCTTCAGTAGCTTTAAACAATCCAGCAGATGCAGCAACAGTAACAGCTAATCCAGTTGACTTTAATTTTACTGCGACTACAGGCACAAACTCTTTAAGTTCGTGTACGCTCTATCACAATGGAACAGGAACATTTGCTTCAAACCAGTCAACTACAATTCTAACATCAGGCCAACAAACTAATATAACAGTGTCCATGGCAAATGCAAATTATACATGGAATGTCCAGTGTAGTGATTCAACGGGAATTTCAAATTTTGCATCTGCTAATAGAACAGTTGGTATAAATGTCAGCGGGTCAGATACCACTGCGCCAAGCTCTCTAACATATGAATCCCCAACCCCAGCCAGCGGATCCAACCTCTCCCAAAATTATTATTTTGTAAACCTCTCATTCACAGAAACCAATCCAAACAATTGTCTGCTAGAAGTCAACGGAGCCAATGTC
>JACQNV010000028.1 GCA_016202865.1 Candidatus Aenigmatarchaeota archaeon | reverse complement strand
TCAGACACAATCAAGGAAGATGGATCACATAAAGATTTGTTTGACAAAGGATGTGACCTTCCAAAAGACGACTGGCTTAGATAGATTTGAGTTTGTGCCAAACAGCTTACCAGAGATTGATTTTGATAAGATAGATTTGTCTACAAAGTTTTTAGGCAAGAAGTTTTCTGCCCCAATATACATTTCCGGTATGATTGGTGGAGTTGAGGAAGCTGGGAGGATAAATAAAAATCTTGCTAAGGCAGCTCAGGCAGTTGGGGTAGGTATGGGTGTTGGTTCTATGCGTGCAGCTATAGAGAGACCAGAGGTTGCTGAGACATATAGGGTTAGAAGTGTCGCGCCAGATATTTTTTTGATGGCGAATGTCGGGGCTTCTCAATTACCTGAGTATTCCAATAAGGAGATTTTGGGGGTGGTCGATTTGATAGAGGCTGATGCATTAGCTATACACATTAATCCAGGTCAGGAAGTTGTCCAGAAAGACGGGACAAAGAATTGGGAAGGTGTTTTGAAAAGGATAAAGGAGGTTTGCTCGGCTTCTAAAGTTCCTGTGATTGCTAAGGAGGTTGGTTGCGGAATTCCTGGATTTATAGGTGAAAAATTGAAAGATGCTGGCATCGCTGCTGTTGATGTTGCTGGTGCTGGCGGAACATCTTGGATAAAAGTTGAATATTATAGAGGAGGTAATGATATTGCTAAAAGTTTCTGGGAATGGGGTAAACCAACAGCCGAGTGTTTGGCTGAAAACAGTAGAATAGGGCTCCCTGTTATGGCTTCTGGTGGTATAAGGACCGGAGAAGAGGTTGCTAAATGTTTGGCTTTAGGAGCGAGCTTAGCTGGGATGGCGAGACCTTTGCTTAAAGAGGCCGTCACTTCATGGGAGAAAGCGAGAGATTTTTTGGAAAACTTGATTTTAGAATTGAGGTCGACAATGTTTTTAGTTGGTGCGGAAAATTTGGAAGAATTAAAAAAAACTAGGTTGGTTGTTAAGTAGTTAATCTGCTTTTTGCATGAATTTAGAAAATAGGGTAGACATGTCAACATTTGAAATGTCTTGTTCCACAACTGGTATTGGTGTGTTCTGTGGCACATGGTCTTCGTATGTTGGTCTGTCCTCTTTGTATAGCAGGCCTATTGGGATTTTGTCTCCCCATTCTTGCATTTTCTGGAAGGCCAAGACTTTGTTTGTTGGATCATAAGTTTTGTCTTCCTCTAGTTTGTATATTCTTTGCTTATACCACTCGGGTGTTTGGATTTTATTGTAAGTTGTACATGGCTGAAAAATATCAATAATTGCCAGGCCTTTGTGTTTGATGCCCTCAACTATAAGTTTTCTGAGGTGCATGATATCCATTGCATAACCTCGCGCAATATATGTGGCACCGCCAACCAATGCCCAAGTTAGCGGGTTTACAGGTATTTCAACAACACCAGCTGGTGTAGATGGTGACCTGAAACCTTTCTCGCTTGTTGGAGAAGCTTGGCCTTTTGTCAGACCATAAACCTCATTGTCTTCAATTATATAACAAATATCAAGATTTCGTCTCATTGTATGCATGAAATGGTTTCCACCAATTCCGTAACCGTCGCCGTCTCCTGTAACTACAATCACATTAAGGTTTGGATTTACTAGTTTGGCTGCTGTGGCAACAGGCAGAGAGCGTCCATGCAAACCCTCAAAACCATAAGTTTTGACAAAGTGTGGAAGTTTTGATCCGCACCCAATACCAGAAACTATCAAGGTGTTTGCTGTATCTACATTCAAGTCTACTAGAGCCATTTTCAGGGTTGATAGAATTGTGAAATCACCGCAGTTGTGGAGTATTGCGTTTTCAGTGACATATGATTGGACATCTCTCACTTCAAGATTATAAACAAGGCCATTATAATTGAATGTTTCTACACTTCTAACCGGCATATAGACATAATTATCTGTCAGCACATATCTGGGATATCTCTCTTGAATATCAAAACCAACTTTTATCTCTAGAATGCTTGCAAGCCTCTCTAAGTTCCTTTTTCCGGTTATTTCTATGTTATAGGATTGTTTGTGATTTTTATAGGCTCTATTTACCGATATTGAAGGGACTATTCCTTGCCTTAACAGTAACATCTTCAGTTGCTCTGTAAGGAGCTTTGATATTGTTTTATATCCGGCTTTTTTCCTGCCTACATAACCGTCGCCTCTCCACATGCCCTTTATCAATTCTTTTTGTTTTTGTTTTGGCAATAGCATCAAGAAGTGCGATATTTTTTTGTTCTGGGCCCCGTTTCCGAACCATTGCTCAAAAACCCTAATTAATGGAGTATGATGGATATTAACATCTAAAGTGCTTTTCTCAACTATTTCTTTTACCGTAGCTACCAAATCAAAGGTCTTTTTAAATAGGGTTTTTATTTCCTCAACATATTTTTTCTCCTTTATGTTAAATGTAAAATTGAGATGCCTGTTATGCGCAGAACCTTCTGCTATGTAATATCCAAAAACTCTGAGCAAATCAGATGTAAGGCTAATTTTATGCGGAAGGTTTTTGCTTTTCCTGTTCATTAACTTTTTATCCAAAGGCAACTCTATTTCATCCAGATCTTCTGTTGTCTTAGGTATTGGATATATTAGGTAGTCGCCTTTCTTTATTTTCTCGGCCTCTGTCCACTCCTGTAAAAATGTTTTGTTGTGGTGACCAAACTTTTCTCTCTTTACTATAAGAACAGGATGCTCTGGAGTTGTAACAGATTCACCGAAACATTTGGATTTTATAACAAACATCTCGCCCTGGTGTCTGTGTTTTAGAACTTCATAAACTTCATGGTATTTACCGTCAAGAGCCAATACTTTGTCCCCAATTTGTATATTTTCTATTACATCTGTAGATGGGTTTTTATGAACAATTGTGTTCGGCAAAACACATCCTGCACACCATGTTGGTGCATCCTTTGTTGTTATTTGGGCAACTGTCAATTTTGGTTTGTTTAATTCTGTCATATTTAATACCACCCATGTTTTTTAGTCGAATAAGAGCTGACTATCTTGTTTTTTGCAATCACTTCTTTTAATTTTGATGTCAGCTCTTCTGGTGAGAATGGTCTGCCTGTGAATTTCAAAATTTTATTTTCTATTTTGAAACCTGTGTGTTCTCTGATAACAGATGCCATTTGTGCTGTTTGATTGCCTTCAACTATTACAACATTCTTTGCAGATTTTAGGATTCTTTCAACTGTGTCAGCGGGGAATGGTGAAATAAAAGTGATCTGTAAGTAGTTTGTTTTAGTGCCTTCTTTTTCGAGCGTCTTCATTGCTTCTAGGATTGAACCCTTTGTCGATCCCCATCCAACTATTGTTAAATCGGCATCTGAAGGGCCTATAAGCGAAGGTTGTGGGATTTCTTTTTCAGCCTGCTCTAATTTTCTAAATCTTTTTTCGGCCATCTTTATTTTGTTGTCCTCTTCCTCTCTTTCATAACCTTCTTCGTCATGTTCATAGCTTGAGGCGACATGTTCTCCAAACTGTTGGCCCGGTCTTGATCTCAAGGAGACCCCGGAATTTGTTACCTTATACCTTAGATAGCCGCCGTTGTTTGAGAGTTCCGTAAGCTGTTTGTCAGTAGCCAGTAGACCTCTATCAACTGTAAGGTTGGTATTAAATGGGTTGACTGTTATGAAACTTTCTCCAAGATATTTGTCTGTTAAAATAACAACAGGCAGCTGGTATTTTTCTGCTAAATTGAACGCTTGAAAAGTTAAGGAAAAACACTCGTCAACTGTTCCTGGAGCCAAAACAATCCTTGGAAAGTCGTCTGGGGCTGCATGGAGAACGAACCTTAAATCACCTTGGCCAGAGTGAGTAGCCATGCCTGTTGCTGGTCCTGGCCTCATCGCATCAACCACAACTAATGGAGTTTCTGTTTGCGCGGCCAAACCAAAAGCCTCTACCATTAAAGCGAAGCCTCCACCTGAGGTGGCTGTCATTGCTCTTACACCAGCAAAGTTTGCACCAATGGCCATGTTCATTGCGGCTATTTCATCTTCTGTGTGTTTTACAACAAGATTGTAATCCTTTTCAAAGGATGCCATTGTATGCAAAAGCGAAGAAGCTGGTGTCATTGGGTAAGCTGAGAAAAATTTAAGACCGGCCTTTATTGCTCCGGCGCAAATGGCTTCATTACCTGACATGAAAAGTTTACCGCCCTTTCCAACAGGCTTGATTTTGTATTTGAAATTATTGCCAAACTTTTCTCTTGCATAATCATATCCTGCCTTTAGGGCCTTTTTATTGGAGTCTACAATTTCTGTCCCTTTCTTTTTTCCAAAATTGTCTCTTAATACCGAATTAAACAGCTCTATGTCCAAATCTGTTAAAGCCAGAGTGGCTCCCATTGCAACGACATTTCTCATTATTTTGCTTCCAGACTCTTCTGCTATTCTCAATAAAGGAATTGGGTATAGGTTTATGTCTGTTCTTCCTATTTTTGCTGTGTCTAACTTGGCATCAGCATCGAAGATTATGCCTCCACCGGGGGTTAGTTTGGATGCATGCTTATCAATGGATTCCTGGTTTAAGGCTACCAACAGGTTTAGATTAGAAGTGTGGGAGAAAAGTTCGCTTTCTGATATCCTAACATCCAGATGGTTGTGACCGCCTCTGATTAGGGATGGATATTCTGCTGTTGCAAATGACCATAAACCGCCTCTAATTGCACATTTAGCCAGCATCAGACCTGCATTTAATATGCCGTCTCCAGCAACACCGGCTATTTTCCAAGAAAAGTTGTTTAGAATGGTTTCCATAATTTGTCTCTTATAACACATTTGTTTCTCAAAATACTTTAAATACCTACATTCCGTTCGACAATTGACTTAGAAGTGGTTCAAATCACGCTTATAAGATTTTCTGCTAATTTTAGGTATATGGTAAGATACTGTGTCCGGGATATTGAATATACAGGAAATGTGCCGCTCTCATCTAGAGATGGATCTGAACAAAGAAGGAAGGTTGAAATAACTAATTTTAAACCATATAATTCTGTAAAGGGTGGGGTTAATGAAGAGGGAATATTACTAACTCTTGCCAGCGGTCTTGGAGATTCCTCTAAAGTTGCTTTGATTGGGGATGATGTTGATAGGTTTCTGGGAGACATGTGTGTGGAGAGGCCAGCAGAAACTGTTGGTAGAAAGATAAGAGCGTTTTTTGTGCAAGATAGTGGTAGGTATTTTGTTGTTGGTGTTTCAACACCTAAACAGAAAATTGGCGATGCTTGTTAGGTTGTAATTACAATCTTCATTGCGTTTTCTGGTTTGTGCGCTAGATCGAAGGCTTTCTGGCTTTCGTCAATTTTGAATTTGTGTGTTATCAGGGATTTCATGTCTATTTTTCCAGTCGATATTAAATTTAAGGCTGTTTCAATTTCTCTTTTTATTGAATAACCGCTAGACAGAATTGTTATTTCATTAGCGAAAAGGTAATTTGCGTCAGGGGATATTGTTGAGTTTTTTGGGGGAACACCGAACAACATTATCTTCCCACCCTTTCGGATAAATTTCATGGCTTGGTCAAAAACTTTCATCACGCTTGTTGCGATTATTACAACATCTGCCCCAATTTGAGTTGAATTTTTTATTATTTGTTCTGGATCTTGCTTTAAGGAGTTTATTGGCGTCCCGTATTTTTTTGCGATTTCTAATCTGGAATCGTTGATATCAAGGATGAATATTTTCTCTGCGCCTGCAGCCTTTAAAGCTAGGGCATTCATCACACCAACTGGGCCTGAACCAATTATTACAGCTGAGTCGCCTTGTTTGATGTCCAACTTGTTTATGGCGCGGATACAGCAAGATAGCGGCTCTGCAGCTGCAGCCTCCTCAAAGGTCAGATTGTCTGGAAGCTTGACTACGCCACCGTTTTCAACATTTACCTTTGGAACAATAAAGTATTCTGCAAGGCCACATGGATCGACATTTGTTTTTTGGAACAAGTCACATATTGTGTGGTTGCCGTGCAAGCAGTAATGGCATTTGTAGCAAGGGACGCGTTGCCGCACAAAGACTCGGTCGCCGACAGCGAAGTCTTTGCTGTTGGATTTTGCAACCTCACCTGAAATTTCATGGCCAATCTTTTTTGACCCCATTCCATAATCACCAAAAACTTTTTCTACATCTGATCCGCAGATACCACAGGCTTTCATCTTAACTAAAAGCTCGCCGTCTTTTGGTTCTGGTACTGGAACATCTTCCACAACTACTTTGCCTTGCTCCTTTGAAACAACTACTTTCATAATCAAAAAACAATTTCTTTCAACTCCTTCAAAACTAGAAATTTAATTCCTAAAGGCTTCAAAACGTCTTCTGGAACAGTGTGCGCAGAGCCAACCCTTTCTGGTTTCAGCATGCCATCGTGAACAGGGAAACAAATTTCTGGCTTGATTTCTTTTGCATAGTTTACAGCTTCAGAAAGTTTTAGCCACGGACCGGCAACTGGCAAGGCAAGAATTTTGACTGGTTTCTTTGGGTTGTATAAAAAATCGCCTGGATAGAAAAGTTTGTTTGCAATAAAATAGCATGTGTTAACTACAGTTGGCAAACCAGGATAAATTTCTGCATGCTTTTCTCCGAAACCTTCTATTAGAACATTGTCTATCAGCACGCTTTGCTTGTTCTCCAGTAAATCATATTTTATGCCTTCTTTGTCTAGGATCTTCCCAACACCTCTGTTTGTGTAAACCTTTGCAGTTGAATTATTTTTCAAAACTGTTTTCAGGGAGTCTATGTGCAGATGGTCTGTATGCTCATGTGTGATTAAAATTACATCTAAGTTCCTAACTCTTATTTGATCTGTGCTGTATATTCCTGGATCTGTTAGAATTTTAACCCCTTTCTCTTTTATTAGCAAACAGCAGTGGCCAAGTTTTGTGATTTTCATAAAATTGTGTGAAAAAGCTTCGTGTGATGTATTTTTACTCATTGCTTCTTTTCGCTTTTCAGTTTGTTAAACAAATCGTACGCTTCTTTTGCTGTGTGCTTTTCGTGGACAATTGAGTATAGGGCTTTTGCGACGGCGATTGGGTGATCGGATTGCCAGACTTTCCTACCGAAGTCCAAACCAGCTGCACCTTGTTGAATTGCGTTGTAGGCTAACTGGAATGTGGCTAGATCTTTGTCTAGTTTTGGATCTTTTGGTTGCGGACCGCCAGCCACGACTAAAGGCACCATAGCACTGTTTACCATTTTGTCAAAGCCCTCTTCTGGATAATATGTTTTTACAAAGGAGGCACCGTTCTCTGCTAAAATTCTACAGGCCATTGCAAGATATCTTGAATCATTGGATTTGTTTGTGTATTCATCTCCTAAAGCAACAACACCCAGAACAGGGATTCCATATCTTTCGCCTTCGTTTGCAAGTTCTGAAAGGTTTTTGATTGTTCTTGATTCGTATGGAGATCCTGAAAAGGTTTGTAGGGCAACTGCAGCTGTATTCAGCCTTATCGCTTCTTCTATGGACGTGGTTAACCATTCATCTTCAAGAACCCTTGGCTCCCTTGCCATTGTTGGCCCACCAGAAACCCTTAACACAACAGGTATACCAGATTTGGGGTCGATGCAATTTCTAAGGACGCCGCGAGTGGTCATTAAGACATCCACAAATGGCAGCAAAGGTGTCAATGTTTTTCTCGGGTCTTCAAGTCTTGTCGTTGGTCCCATGAAGTAGCCGTGATCTGCTGCAAGCATTAGTGTGCGCCCATCTTTCTGAAATATCCTTCTCAACCTGTTTTCTTTTCCCCAGCTCATACTTTTACTTCTCCTTCTGCTATAGCACATGCACTCACATCACTAGAACAAGCTGCACACACTTCAGCTACAAGACGCATATAGTGCCTTTCATACGGTGTTGTAAATAATTGTGTAGCGTCCACATTCCCTTGACCATCTAAACTTACTGCTCTTAGTCCAGGACTGAATTTTATTTTGAATGGGCCCCCAACCAGACCTTCAATAAAACCTGTTTTAGGATTTAGGTCTATAGGATGGTAACTTTTCTCACCATCTAACCCGAAGTTTAGTGGGTATACTTCGCCAGGCGTCCATATTTTTACTCCGCCCTCTATGTGAAATACACTTCCATTTAATAATAGGTTTGTTCTTGTTTCACCGTCTCTTACAAACTTTTCTGGAAGTTCCACTAAATATAGACCTATATGCGGGTGTGATCCTCCAATAGGTGTCCCCCTAGACATCAATATATTATCGAGCCACAAGCCATATCCATTTCCTCTGTCGTCAAATGGTTGTAAACCTTTAACATCACTATTCCTTCCGGTGGAAGAGTTATGTTCTTCAAATAATCTAGATAATCTGCCATGTCTGCGTTGAGTATATCTCTGTGCATCTTCCCTTGTCTGACCTCTCCAATCATCACCGTCAACTATTCTTTCGCCAAGTTTGTAGGGACTTGCTAGCCTCACTTTCCTACTTCCCAAATAATTTCTGTCAATTTGAATCATACTTACTCCATCTTAAACAATTCGAACCCGTTTTTTATCATCCAGTTATGCAGGTTCCATGTGCCTGTGTAATCTGTGCACTGTTTTTTGACTGTTTCAAAATCTACTTCTTTCCCATCCTTAAAAACTTTAAATCCGTGCTTTGCAAGCCAACTTTTAAAATCGTCTGCCTTGAACTGGCATGCAGACAGGCAGACCTTTCTCACAGTTTCATATGATTCTGAGCCGGCTGGATGTTTGTTCATTTCAACTTGCACAAAGCACGGTATGTCGTTGCAGAATTCCCTTTTTTTGTATTCTCTATAACCTGATGGGATTGGCATAATATTTATGGATGGTGAATAAGCTTATAAAAGTTGTTTCCAATGTTTATTATGCCTTATATTACCGGTAATTGGGATGGTGAAGGACATAGTAGACCTGTAAGGTTGGGTGAGAAGTCTGCTTCTAGAAAAACAGTAGGAAGTTATGGAGCTGGCTTGTCTGGTAATTGGCTTGCCATAGAATATAGAGGCCAAGTGACTGTTCACGCTGTGAACACAAAGGAACCAGACAGCATGCTTTTATTTTTTAGAAGGGGAGATGGTCTTTCCTATGTTAGAGCTGATGTTGGCGGTTTGTCAAGGGGGGAAATTGTGAATAGAGTTATGCAGGATTTTGGTGTTAGAGAACTTTCTGATTTGATTGGGAGAAGTTTTGATCTTGACCATAAAGACGGTCTAACCGCGCTTACTCCTTTACCAGATGAACCAGAACAACACGCAGCTCAACCAGAGGACAAATTTTATTCATGGAGAAGAGTTTGATATTTTATAGTATTAGCTCGAAATTAAATTCTGGATAAGCTTCTTTTACATATTTAAAATCGCTATCTTTTGTCACCAATTTTGCAGATCTATTGAGGCACATTGCAGCGATGATTATATCAATGGCTCCAATAGGCTTTCCTATGGCTCTAAGTTTTGTAGCCACTTCTACGGCTTTTAGATAGTCTAAACCCTCTGGAATTATTATTTGAAATAGTTTTGTGGTTGAAGGCGGATATTCAATGACAGTGAATAGCGTGATAGTTCCTTCTTCCTTTTCTATGGCTACGCTTGTGTCAAGTATTTGGTTCTCTTCCATTTTTTCTCCTTTGTTTTTTTGTAAAACTCTTTCCACTCCTTTTCGCTAACCGATTTGATATTTTCTTTTGCTTCCTTTGACAGCAAACCGAAAAGTTCTTTGCTGTGTATTGTTTTTTTAAGTAGGAGTGTTTTTTCAATAATACTTTGTCTAGCCACCTCGCTCCATTTAATTTCTGGGTGCTCTTTCATCTCCTCATAGACCTCATCGGGTACGCTTAAGGTTATGTGTGCCATATACATACTATACATATTTGACATATTTAAATACCTATATATAGCATTGTTATATACTAACATCGCTTTTTTATATTTTTGATTCAATTATCAGACTATGTCAACAAATCTTGGTCTTGGTATTCCAGGAAATCTTGAAATGAGACTGTATGGTGAAGAGCCTATATACTTTTCAACAGCGCATGATGGGCATAGAGTATTTAGAGTAATTAATGAACTAGCAAGAGATCTTAATGAACTTAAGGGTATGGCAGATTTTGAGTATGGAATGTTTGCTAGTAGCTTTGCAAGAGAGGTTGGACTTGAATTTAAAAAAAGACTTGTTGGAGGGACTAATGTAGAGGAAACAAAATGCGAGGTTATTATTGATATTGATAGAAGACTGATTATATACAATGCTACAGACGCTGAACATCAAGTAATAGATCCAAATTCTGTTAGGAGTCTTAGAGAAAATCATGGGTACCAACTTCTCCGTTTTACTGGTAGATCAAGACCAGATTATCCTGAACTTAAACCAGGAGATCCTGGAGTATTACCTCTAAAGTCGCCGGATGATTTAGGGTCTTAAGATGATTATGTCAAAAGCCACAGCAACTGCACATTCTAATATAGCTCTTGTAAAATATTGGGGAAAGAGGAATAGCGAGCTAATGCTGCCTCAAAATGGGAGCATCTCAATGACTGTTAGCGATTTAAATGTGAACACAACTGTTGAGTTTGGCTCCTTTCCAGAAGACAGTCTTGTCATAAACAACCAGAAGCTTAACAAAGGTACAGAAGAGTATGATGATTATGTTGGGATTTTTTTAAATGTTGTTCGAAATGTCGTTAAAAAGGATTTGAAAGCAAAAATAGTAAGCGAATCGAATTTCCCAATAGCAGCAGGTCTCGCCTCTTCTGCAGCTGGGTTTGCGGCTTTGGCTCTGGCAACAAGCAAGGCATTGAATCTTCCCACTGATGAAAAGTCAGTTAGCATTTTAGCTAGAAGGGGGTCTGGCTCTGCGTCAAGATCTATATCTGGTGGGTTTGTGGAATGGAAAAGGGGTGAGAAAGAGGATGGCACAGATAGTGTGGCTGTCCAAATTGCCCCAAAAGACCATTGGCCTGAGTTTAGGATGCTGACTACGATTGTCACCTCTTCTGCAAAAAAAGTGAAGAGCAGAGCCGGCATGGCTCAAACGCTTAAAACCTGCCCTTATTACAAGGGGTGGCTAGAATCAGTTAACCAAGACCTTGACATTGTTAGGAAAGGTATAATTGAAAAAGATTTTACTTCTGTCGGCCAGACATCTGAATTTAATGCGCTCAAAATGCATGCAACAATGATGACAACAAAACCCCCAATAATTTACTGGATGCCATCTACACTTGAGATAATGCAATCGGTTATGGCATGGAGAGAAGAGGGGCTAGAATCCTACTTCACAATGGACGCCGGCCCGCAGGTAAAGGTCATGTGTTTGCAGAAAGATGTTTTGGAATTGAAGAAGAGGATTTCAGAGTTAAACGGTGTGCAACAGGTTATTGAATGCAAACCAGGCGACGGCGCCAGGATTTTGGATAGGCATTTGTTTTAATACAATAATGTCCTATAAACAGAATAGTTTGTTTTCCATGTTTCAAAAAAACTTCTTATTTTCTCTGAGTTCTCTGTGGGGACAGAAATACAGCCTCTGCCTAGTTGTTTGCCTTTGAGCTCGTAAAGCAGGCCTTCGTTGTCTGCCCTTCCAAAAAGCGCATGGGAAAATCTGGATTTAGAGCTCTTTTCTAGAGACTTAAGGTCATACACAAATAAAAAACCAGAATTAAACCCTATAAGTTTGTGGATAAATTCTGCATGTATCAGGCTATAACCCTCTTGAATAATTGTTGGCCACAAAGTCTCTTTGTAAAGTTCTTTGAGAAAAACATATTCTGTATGCGTTCCTTTGAACAGTTTTATAATTTTGTGTATTTTTTCTTGGGAGATTGATTGATTAAATATGACTGTGATGTCTGTGTCTTCTGGTTTGGTTTTCCCCTTGACAGACGATCCTAGAAGAACTATATCAAATATATTTCCTTTGTTTTTT
>JACQNV010000009.1 GCA_016202865.1 Candidatus Aenigmatarchaeota archaeon | reverse complement strand
TATATAAGCTTTATTTATTAATTCGTTATAAAGGTTTCTAGAAATTTAAGTTGTTCTAGGGTTGATATGTACTGTTTATAAATCTTACTTTGTCTAAATTTAGATATGGAAAAAGACATTTTGGATACTTTTAGGCGCTATTGTGTAGATTATAATCCAGAGTCCGATGTGAGAAGTTATAAAGTCGGTCACACACCAATGTCTCCTAGACAGATTTATGAATCTGTGAAAAGAGGAGAAGACGCCCAAGATTTCGAACTTGGTGATGCTTTTTTTAGATGTGCTGGTGATAGTATTGTGCAGTCTTTCAATGACATTCCAAGAATAGCTCTTGATCCCCGTCCTTTTATTGGAGAGAAAAATGCATATAGAATGGCCAGACGTATTGGTAAAGGTGTAGCGACATCTCTAGCATCAACCGCTTTTATCAGAACAGCAACATACGCTGGTTATGCAAGCCTAGCAACTGGAGCTTATGTAGTTTTGAGACATCTATTTAATTAATTCCTACAATAACTTCTCCAGTAATTTAGTAAGTTGCTGTGCAGCCTTCTCCCCCATATTATAGTAAACCCGCACACATGGCTTATTCACCTTTATCAACTTCCCCAGATTTATCGGTGTGCCAACCAAAACCAGATCACATGGCGTGCTGTTTATTGTCTGCTCCAATTCCTTCAACTGTTTTTCCCCATAACCAAGCGCAGGCAGGATATCTTTTAGTTGTGTAAACTTCTGGAAAGCCTCTTTGATAGAACCAATTGCATATTTTCTTGGGTCGACAATTTCCGCTCCAAATTGTTTTGCGGCGAGATAACCAGCGCCATAACCCATGCCGCCGTGCGTGGTTGTGGGCCCATCCTCAATAACCAAAACTTTCTTGCCTTTGAGGTCTTCTGGTTTTGCCACGGTTATTACAGAATCAGCTTCGAGGACTGCTGCTCTGGGATTATATTCGTGTATATTCTTCTTTACTTTTTCAACATCCTCCTCCTTCGCTGTGTTCACCTTGTTTATTATTACAATCCCAGCCATTCTCAAATTGGATTCCCCTGGGTAATAGTTTATTTCATCGCCTGCTCTATGCGGGTCTGCAATCACGATGTGGATGTCCGGCTTTATGAACGGCAAATCATTATTCCCCCCGTCCCACAAAATAACATCCGCTTCTTTCTCGGCTTCAGCCAAAATTTTTCCATAATCAACACCAGCAAACAGTACCAAACCGTTTTCTATAAAAGGTTCATACTCCTCCCTTTCTTCAACAGTGCACTCATGCTTATCTAAATCCTCATACTTCTCAAACCGCTGCACAGTCTGTTTCTCCAAATTACCATACGGCATCGGATGTCTAATGGCCACAGCCTTGATCCCCTTTTTTCTTAACCAAGAAACAATTGTCCTGGAAACCTGGCCTTTCCCACAACCTGTCCTGACAGCAGTAACAGCAATCACCTTTTTCCTGCTCTTCAGGAATGTGCTTTCTCCTCCAAGCAGCCAGAAGTCAGCTCCTGCAGCAATAACCTCTGAAGCTTTGTGCATCACATAACTGTGCGACAAGTCAGAATATGCCAGCACAGCCACCTCTATCTTCTCCTTTTTTATCAGTTCCATTGCCTGATTTTCAGGGTATATTGGTATCCCTTTTGGATATAATTTCCCAGCAAGCGATGGAGGGTAAGCCCTCTTATCAATATTTGGAATTTGAGTTGCAGTAAAACCAACAACTTGATATTCAGGATTGTCCCTAAAAACCATGTTGAAGTTATGGAAATCCCTTCCTCCAGCTCCTAGAATCAGGACTTTTTTGGCCATAGAATAAGTTTGTATTTTGCGGCTTATATTTAAAGTTCTAAAGTATCTTTTAGGATATGACCTTCTTCGCGATCCGCTTTTTGAATGCAGACAACCAGAAAAGGAATTCAGCAATAGAGGAGATGCCGTTTAAGGTCGGTTTCACTGTTCTGGCAACCACACGGGAGGAAACAGATTTTATTTTGTCGCCTGTATTGGATGTGCCGGCCACAGAGGCGCAGTTAGTTGAGTATTTGGATTCTAAACTGGGAAAAGGGAATTATAAGTTGGTTAGCATTAGAAAGATGCTTGATTCTGAGACAACTGTTTGATCAAGATCTGGACACGATTTAGTAGAAGCAGAATTACAGAAATTTCCATATATTTAAAGCTTCCCTTGATTTTATATAGCATGAGTAGGAGAAGTGCAGATGTGGATATGTTGGTTGAGAAGGCCGTTTTGTATATAGAAAAGAATCCAGATGTTTCTGTTAGCGGTCTTTCGGATGCTGGTTATGGATCCGCAATTAGTAGGGTCAAGGGTAATGTTAATTCTTTAAGGAAAAGGGCAGGAGTGCCCACAAGAGAAAGAGGACAATTATATTCAGAAGACTGGGAAAGGTTAGAAACAAGTTTCAGAGAATATATGAAGGAAAACCCTAAAGCCACAGAACCAGATATAAGGTCTGCTGGATATGGTGGGGTTTTCAGGCACATTTTTGGATTTGACCTTGAAAGAGCCAGAGAGATATGTGTAAAAGGGACGGATGGTTACACAACTCAGCAATTACTGAACTTCATAGGAGCTGGAAAGAAAGAGCTTCAATCACACCTTAAAAGAGGACACATAGAGAGGATTGGGTGGGGTCTGTATTCTGGCCCTAGTGTAAGGTCTTATGTAAGAAGTTTGGGCATTGATGTCTCAGAAACTGAACAAACACAAAGCCAATTACCGGAGATTCTGCTTGTGGATCCATTGATAGAACCAACAACAAAGGCGCTGGTGAGAATTTACACCGCAGAAGATGCGTCTGGGATTTTAGGCGTTTCTCTAGATGAGCTCCCAAAACTTACTTTCGGAAATGGAATACATGATATAGGAGGGAGATATTTTGCTGATTCAATTGATTGGCTTAAGGCAAAATTGGAGGGGGAAGTCTTGTCAAGATCCACCACACCTGAAAGTGTAAGGGTGTATGATTTTCGTGAAGCCCGAAAAAGGCTAGGGCTCTTTAGTGGGTCGGTGCATAACATAGTAATCGATAATGGCATTACTGTATATAAAGATGGGAAATTTGATGCCAATGGAGTAGATTGGTTGGCAGAAAAGTTAGCAAGGGAGAGATTAGAAGATGAAACAAGAACGCCTGTAAAAACTAGGGGGCGTAGGCCGTCTAAATTAGTAGATGAGAATGTGAGAATGGCTGTTTTGTATATAGAAGAAAACCCTGATTCTCTTGGGAGCGATTTGAAAGAAGCTGGTTATAGACAAGCCATAAATAGGGAAAGCCCCAATCAGTTGAGGATGTTAGCCGGGGTTCCAAGGACTCAAGGGAAATATAGAACAAAGTTGGAAACTTGGGAAGAATTGGAAACAAAACTTCAGTTATTCTTGAAAGAAAATCCAGATGCCACACCAGATGATATAAGGGCCGCCCATTATGGCGGGGTTTTCAAACATAGGTTTGGGTCTGATATAGAAAGGGCCAGAATAGGGGAGAGTGTAGAAGCTAAACAACAATCTGATATGTTGGCTGCTGCCCAGGAAAATAAATCCCCAGTTAAAGAGACTGTAACCAGTGGACCGGGGATTATAGTTTATACAGATGATGGGATAGAATATGACCCATCAAAACCAGACGCTATAATTGGGCAAAATATGAAATTCAGAAAAGCAATGGATTTGGCTGGTAGGGTTTCATCAGAAAATATAGATACTCTTGTTATTGGTGAAACTGGAACTGGCAAAGACTTTATTGTGAAATATATACATGACGAAGGCGCGAGGGCTGGAAGGCCTTTTGTGGTTTATAGGTGTTATAGAGCTGGTGGAGATGATAGGAACTATACTATAGGAGAACTTTTTGGTTTTAGGGTTGGATCAAATGCTTCAAGGAAAGGCATTATAGAATTGGCCGAAAGCGGGGATTTGGTCCTTGAGGATTTGCAACATTTATCTGATTTTGGCCAGCTGGCATTTGAAGATTTTCTTTCCGATAAGAGGATCACGGTTTTAGGCAAAGGTTCCAGGCAATTGGATGTTAGGTTTTTGTCTGTGGCCGATAATAGCCTTAAAGATAAAGCTAAAAGAGGCGAATTCAAAAGTGGCTTATACTATAAACTCGCAAGGGTTGTTATAAATGTGCCGCCCCTCAGGGAAAGGGTGGACGATATAAGGCTTCTAGCGTCTTATTTTTTGGATAAACATTCTAAATTGCAAGGTAAGAGCAAACCAAGGCTTTCTTTAACAGAGGTTGAAGAACTGGTGAAAAGGGATTGGGAAGGAAATGTGAAGGAACTGGAAAATTATATGGAGGCGTCTGTTCTTATTGGGGAGATCGTTATTCCGCAAAGGGATTTCTCTGCTGATGAAAGGTGTCGTGGGGATGTTGCGGTTCCTTCATTCTCAAAAGGGAAGCCTGGTGATCTGTTTAGCGACGCTGTTAGAATTGAAGATGCTGAGAGGATTTTAGTTGAGAAAGCATTAAAGGAGGCCAATGGTGATAGGCTTTTAGCTGCGAAAATGTTGGGTATTGGGAAATCAAGTCTTTACAGAAAGTTGAAAAAGTATACTATAGAGTAGAGTGTGAACAATTTCTAAGTGATGATATGTGACAACAGAATTAAACATTTCCCCATTCCTCATCTTCATTGTTGTCCCACAACTCCTTCATTTTTTGTTGTTGAATGTAGCGAAGAAACATGTCGTATTGGTTATTCTTTTCGGTCATGATATATAGCAGCTATTATTCCTCAAAGCTTCCACCTAAACAAGAACCAAGCCCTCTATGTTTTCAAAATGTTTTTTATTTTTTGTTAGAAGCGGGAAGGAATTGGTAAGACAGATAGCCCCAATAAAAAGGTCCCGCATTTCTATTGATTTCCCTTTCTTCTCTAGGGTCGCCACTATTTTTCCAGCCATCTCCATGCTGTCTTCAGTTGTGCTGACCAAAAACAAAGAGTTCAGAAGTCCCTTGGCACCAGCCAACTCCTCATTCTGTTTGCTGCTTTTGTAAGCGCCATAATATAATTCAAAGGCGTTTATGTCAGTTGTCCCCAAAATCTTTTCCACAGAAAGGGCTCTAATCAGTTCAACATCTTCCTTTTTCCCTCTGAGAAAATTTATGAGTATGTTAGAGTCAACTATAACTCTACTTTCCACGTTTTCCATAGCCCCTTCAAGTCATCTTCAATTTTTTCAAATTCCTTATCTGTCATCGTCCAGCTTCCAGCAAATCTCATTATATCGGCCTCCTTGTTTTTTGCCAATAGCCTTAATATAGCCTCATTTACAGAAACAGGCCTATTCTCCTTTGATCTTATGAGGCCAGCATATCTGTTCAACTCCTTATAGCTTTTGTCCCCTATTTTAATGGTTTTCAAATTCATATACCACCTTTACCACTTTTAATACTTGGTGTAATGCATATAAATAGTTGATGTCATTCGTGATTTCTGGAGCCAAATATTCACCTATGAGTGGTGATATGTAGAAAGCTTTATAAGTAGAGATATCAATAATTAGAAGGTAATTATGACATTAGAATTTAAAAATATCAGAAAACCCGAGTTTCAAACTGAAGGGATTGTAGCCCAATCAACTGTTGGGTTGAATCATCAGTTCTACATTGACGATTCTCACCGTACACAACGCGAATTTCGTATTCCAGTTTTACATCTGGGTTTATCAGGCGATTCAACAATGTATCTAATGGAACATGGTCCCAGAGTTGACGTGGGAGAAAAAGTAAGATTATACCATGACACCGAAAGAGGAAAACAATGCATTAACTTGGATGGAAAGCCAGTTCTAGAGCCTGTACGGGTAATTGGTCTTGAAGTATTGGACGCAACAGGTAATACAATGTTTAGTTATAGGCAGGATTGGTAACATATTATTACAAGCAGTTTTTTAATCAAATCAGAAAAGTTATCCAAAACAATAAATCTTAAAGTTTTCCAAGCAAGAACTTCCCACCTTGTCCGGTTCAGTCAGAAAGCGCAGAAAGTTTGCTGACAATATTTTTGTACAATTCCAGCCTCTTCTCTTTGCTCAGGCTAAATAACCTTTTCTTTACCATGGACTCAGAGATAGTGAAAATGTAATTTGTTTTGATTACACTGTCTTTAATGGCGCCGTCTTTTTTAGAAAGTTTTATGCCCTCCATGTTGGTGTTGCTTGTTATTCCTGCTATAACCATGTTTCCAAACTCTTCGGAAAGCACAACAGCTGGGCGCGATTTTATCTCAAATGTGTCTGTAAACTGGACTTGGGCCAGAACCACATCCCCAGAATTAAACATTTTCCCATTCCTCATCTTCTTTATTGTCCCACAGTTCCTTCATCTTCTGTTTCTGTATTTGATGGAGGAACCTGTCGTATTGGTTATTCTTTTTAACCATTTCAAAAACAGTTATCATCTTTTCTATTAAGGCGTTATATGTCTGTTCTTGATACTCCTTCGCCTCTTTAAGGTGTTCAACAGTCTCCTTCTCTAATTGGATCGTTGTTGCTTGCGCCATATTTATATGATATCTATAGAATACTATAGCCAGTTATATATTTAAAGATTTCTAAATCTTCCCAAGCAAGAACTTGCCGTTATGAAGAATCTTCTTCTTGTCAAAAATGATTGTGGGCTTTTTGATTGTTCCAGAAACTCTGCCTCTAGCGAATAATCTCCCGCCTATACCCAAATTATTACCAAGAGCAACATAGCAATTCCCGAAGCTTTTCTCATCTTCCAATGTCAACCCGCTTATCTTTGCTTTGAGGTTTGTGCCTATCCCAAATTCACACAAACCAATAGTCTCTGGACCTAGTGTAGGTATAAGAGCTTGAAGCTTTTTCGCCGCCTTTCCTCCAGCCACATCAGTTACACGTCCATTTTGAACAGTTAGTTTAATCGGGCTATCAACTGTCTGATCTAAAATAGAGCCATCAATCACAACCTTACCCTCAGATGACCCCTCAACAGGAGCCAGCAAAATCCTTCCTGGAGGCAATGTCCCAATATCACCCTCCTTATAGTAAAGCCCATTATCATTAATAACCTGCCTTTCGGGGTCTACCCTAAACTTCAGGTTTGTGCCTCTAGGAGATTGGATTGTTACAGTCTGGGACTTAAGAATCAACTCTATAAGCTTCTGATTAAGTTTGTTAATAGATGCATAATCGACATCCAGTGACCTATTCAAGACATCTTCTGTTGCCCCGGGTAAAGAAACTATCCTAACACCAACCTCAGTCGCCTCCTTGCTGGCTTTTGTATGGGAAAGCGATTTAGAAGTCAAAATAACAGCTGCATTACACTTTTTTAAGGACGAAGAAGCAAAATCGGGGGCTTCCTCCCAATCACCCTTTCTGTCAGATATTTCTATAATCCCAGCTTCCCTAACCATGGAACTGGCCTCTTCCAGAAGTCTGTTAGCCATGGGCCTCTTTTTGCTATCTGTTATAATAAGCAGTATTTCTCCAGGCCTTACAGCCAAACACCTTTCTAAAATTATCCTATAGGGGCTACTCTTTTTTGCCATAAAATCATTTTATACTATATTATGTATGCCTGATTTATATAATCCCTCACACAAATAGCTATATAGCGGAATTGCAGGGGTTCCGGTTGAGCTAACAAATAAACATTTATAT
>JACQNV010000025.1 GCA_016202865.1 Candidatus Aenigmatarchaeota archaeon | reverse complement strand
TATAAGTATAACACTGTTATAACTTTACAATACACTTATAAAGCTTATCACCAAGCAAAGAAATATGCCAGCGACACTTAGACTAAAAGAAGAGCAAATTCCTTTGGGGGTTAGGGTACATATTTGGAGATATGGAGCAGGAGCGCCAGATGTTGTAGATGGATCTCCTGTTGTTTTTAGAAGATTGCTTGGTGGGATGCCACAAAGGCCAAGAATGTATATACATAGGGGTCCCCTGCCATATGGGCCTGGTTATGAAGGATTAAGTGTTGAGGGGGTTGAAAGCGATGTTGCATTTTCTCCTGTTGAGTGTTATTCTCCATCAAATGCGCCTGCTGGAAGAAGATATGCTGTTTTAAAAGAAGATGGTGATAAGGTGATGATTGGGATAAGCGAAACTGATAAATGGCCACTAAATGTAACAAAGAGTGAAGATGGAACAGTTTATGTTTATCAATTTCCTATAAAGGCTCATAGTTTGATGTATCAACCGTCTTTTGCTCATGAGGTAAGGATGGTTGGAGAAATAGAAGACGGTAGACTTCTCGAAGCGCTTCCATTTCCACGCAGTTTGGCTCACTTTATGCTGACTGATGAAATGGCTAGAGAGGCTATAGTAGAGGCTTTGTCAAGAAAATATAGAAATAAAGATTCTAATCATGTACTTATCAAAACACTGCAGGAAAAGAACTTAGGTCATTTATTACACGATGTCCAATTACCAGAAGGGTCTGTGCTTGTCCCGCTAGATTAGTTTATCCTAATCAACAATTCCCATTAACCTTCTGCCACAAAGCTGTTCGTAATCAGCACTCATGACCCAGGATTCTACTCGACTTTGAGCTCTTTCGTCAAAGACGCCAAAATGCATTGTCAGCTCCCCATTAGAAAATGTATACTTTGGCTCGAACATATGAACCGGTGTTGTTTGTCGAGATCCCCATAACATAACTCCGTTTCTAATACACAATGCGTCTGTCTCTTCCATTGAAGCTATGTAATTTGGTTCGGCCCCACTAATAGCTAACATGGCTGTTGCTTCCCTTGGCCAATCAATAAACAAGGTTCCCAAATCTTCTTCCCGTCCGCGTTTTCTCTCTTCCTTTAATATTTTTCTATAAATTGCTTTCATGCTTTCCGGTAATGGATTTGGGTGCCTAACTCCAAAATTATTTGCTTCGCTTAGATGCTCGGGTTCTGGAAAAGGAACTCTTTGAGATAAACCAAATTTCATTGAAAACTTTGTTGGCTCAAAACCTAATCTTGTGTGCTGTGGTTCCATTTGATACTCAACTTCATATATACCTTTTCTGTCAACAAAAAAATGGAGTTCTGGTGTTTTTGTTTCTCTTGGATGTGGTGGAAGTCTATCAAAACTTTTCCTTAACATTCTTACAAGACCGTCATATAGAGGCTTACTGCCTTCATATGTGTATAAAAGCCATTTAACATTGGTTACAATGCCGCCATTTCTTTTTTCATATCCTCTTGTTGATCCTTCGCCAGGAAAATGTAGAACATCGGGATTTTCTGAGCGGAAGTTATTTCTAACAACTGGTCTTCCTGAAATTCTTGATATCTCAGCTGTTAATTCATCAACATCTTTATAAAAGAAGCCTAAAGGATTGTCTGGACTTGTATCTCTTCCAGTAGCTTCTTTCCACATTTCCACATAAGCAGGGAAAAATGTATCCATTCTAAGTCTATCATCTGCAATAACAAAACCGCTACCGCCCGGCTTCCTAAAAACTTCTCTTGGTTTACCGTCAATCATGACCTGTCTTCCTGTTTTAAGACCTATATGTGCTCCTGCAAATGCTCTTTCTTCGCCTGTAAGCACCCAATATTTTCCATCTCTTGTAGCTATCGGATCCCTTTCTTCTGGTTTTCCCACTCCTGCTTTAAGATAAACAGCATCATTTGTATAAACCAGCTCCTCTTCAACTCCTAACCATCTCATGTAAACAAGAAGACCACAATCAGTTCTAAATCGTCTGTCTACTAATCCACTTGGATCAACCAGCTTCATATAGATACTAAAAAAACAGTAAGAGATTTAAGGCTTGATTATACCCTAATCTTTCCCCTCTGCCAGTCTTGGATCATTTTTCTGGCAACCACTTCTGTGTCTGGCACACCGCCTTTTTTGACTCTATTATATTTTATTGCAATCCTTTTCAGTACACTATCTGGTGTCCCTTTCTCAACACCATAATGCTCTTCTATTCTGCCTTTTGCCATTTTTATAAGTTCTACTGCCGCTGAGTGTATGTTTTGGATGTCTGACGGATTCTTGGAAGCTATGAGCATATGTTTTACTGCATCTTCTTCCTTGTATGGAATCACACCCGGCGTGTCCATCAAGTAAATGTTTTTTGTAATTTTTATCATCTGCAAACCTGATGTAAATCCGCTTACAGGCGATGTTTTCGCGCTTTGCCTTCCGACAAGAACATTTATCACAGAACTTTTTCCCGTGTTAGGATAGCCCAATACTCCGACTATTATCCTCCCTATTTTTGAGCCAACTTTTGATTGCCTTAATATTTCATGCAAAAGCATCGTTGACCCGTATTTTTTTGTTGCGGACATAAAGATGCAATTTTCAAACTTCTTTTTCTGTTTCTCAGCCTCTTCTTTTTCAATAAGGTCACATTTATTTAGAACATAAATAAGCGGCTTGTTCAACCTTTTTACTTTATCCTCAATTTCCTTGTTTCTAGTCTGCTCTACAAACCTCGCATCCAAAACTTCCAAGACTATATCCGCTTCCTTGATTACATCATTCACAACATCCCAGTAAACTCTTTTTTTGTATTTTTCTACCATATCTACACCTTCACTCCCATCTGTTTCATCATTTGAGCGAGATTTCCTCGTTTCAATCCTTTTCCTCCTCCCACCATCTTCATCATCTTTTTTATTTTCTCATAATTTTTAACCAATTGCTTGACGTCTTCTGGTTTCGATCCTGATCCTCGCGCAATTCTCTGTGCCCGCGCCTGTTTTATTAATTCTGGATTTTGCTTTTCCTCTGGCGTCATCGAGCTTATGATGAATTTCCATTTCTTCATTTTTTCTCCCTGAACATCTAAAAGCTCTTTTGGTATTTTTGCTCCGGACAAACCAGGTATCATGCTTGTTAGAGAAGATAGCGGTCCCATTTTCTGCATTGACTGGATTTGCTCCATGAAATCTTCCAATGTGAATTCACCTTTCGCTATTTTTTCTGCCTTCTTCTCGTCAAACCCAACTTCCTTTGCTTTTTCCAGCAACCCTTGTATATCACCATAACCAATCAGCCTTGAAACAAATCTATTGGGATCATATTCTTCCAATGCAGACATCTTTTCTCCAACACCGATAAACTTAACCTTTGCACCTGTCACAGAAGCGGCTGACAGGGCTCCACCGCCTTTAGCTGTTCCATCTAATTTTGTAACAATTATTCCAGTTATCCCAACTAATTTCACAAACTCTTCGCCTTGTTTTCTTGCGGCTTGGCCTAAATCAGCTGGAATCACCAAAATTATTTCATCTGCCTGAACAAGTTTTCCCAAATTTCTCAGCTCATCTGCCAATTCCTTGTCTAGGGCATTCCTTCCCGCAGTATCAAAAATCAGTATATCATCTTTTGAGTTTTTCAGCGCGAACTTGGCAACATCTTCTGCTTTCTTTCCTTCTGTATAAATTTTGGCCTCTAACTGCTCTGCAATCTGTTTTAGCTGTTCTTTCGCTGCGGGCCTGTGAACATCACATGCAGCTAAACCAACAGACAAACCCCTTGTTTTAAACCATTTAGCAAGCTTACCGGCTGTAGTTGTTTTACCAGAACCGAATAAACCAACAAGCAATATTTTTTGTTTTTTTAGCTCCAGTTCCCCCCTTTCAGAACCCAAAAAAGAGACTAATTCATTGTATAGAGTTTTGATAAAAAATTCTTTTAGTGTAAGCCCAGCAGGCGGTTTTGCTTTCAGGATTTTTTCTTTTAGGTTTTTTGAGAGGTTGGATACAAGGAGCACATCAACATCTGCCTGCAACAAGGACCGCTGTAAATCTAAAACGATCCTTTCCACAGCTTCTTTATCAACAACCCCAAGACCTGCAATTTTCTTGAATGTGTCTTTAAGGCTCGAACCCAGTTTGTCTAAGACCATAGGGAACCTGCCGGAATATCATATCCGGTTTCTTCATCTCCTATTATATTGTTGAAGAGATGTCTCATGTCACTACATATCCAATGAGACATGACCTCTAACCCTCCTTTCAATGACCATAGAGTATGTATAAACTTTATTTTTAATAAGAAGATGAAGCTGTATAACATTGTTATATTGAACAGGACAAGAATATAACATTTTCCATCAATACTCAAGATGTCAAGTTGGAGACCATTTATTCCACAAGAGGACCTTCGGCTCACTGGCGACGAGTTAATAGGATTGATTAAACTCAATTATACAGAGGGGCTGTATGTCAGGGCCTACGGATTTTCTTGTCAGAGACCAAGTGATCTTGGCGGAGAGAAAGACATAGTTAACAGGACACTTTTGGGAATATATGCAGATCTGGCATGCGCTTGCAGTGCGCCGACCATAGAAGATTACGCATACTTTTCTGTTAGAGCTTTGAGAAATATAGGAGAATATTATCGCGGCGGGGTTATTGGAAATGCTCAACTTGTCCAACTTTCAGAAGAAATAGAGCGCCTAAAAAGGGTTGGGAATATAAAGTTCGCTTCCTCAAACGCTTTACCAGATGCGCATGAAGAGTATACCGACCTTCTAAAAAACGCTGAAGGTCTTATAGAAATTCAAAGGCACAATGATGAAAGGGGACTCAGGACTTAATTCTCCACCAATTCAAAACTGGCTTCTCCGCCGTCTGCATTGATTTTTTTCACAATTCCTTCTGCAGCAGAAATAATCGTGGCTTTAAGCTCTTTGTGATTTGTGTTTTTCGTGATCAGCAAATAGTTTGGCGCTGAAATATACTTGACCTCGACCCCCTTTGGCACTTCCAACAATGTCTTCTTAATCACTTCAACTCCATCTGGCCTGTAAGAAACAATTTTCATTTTGGCCCTTATCTCATGTACTTTTTCTGTAAAGCTTTTTTGAGCCACATCAAGGATCGCATCTGCCCATGCTTTAGGCATCCCCTTCTTCTTCAAAATCTCCGGATTTTTGAAAGCCAGTTCGAACATTTTTGATGCTGTCCCAAATTCCTCTGTTATTATTGACCTTATTTCTTTATCGACATGGACCATTGTCTTGTTTATGGTTTTTGCCATGAGCTCGAGCATTTTTTCGCCTTTAAGCTCTCTTTTAAACTCATTCATTTTCCTCTGGCCTTCTGCATGGTCAACCCTTTTAACAGAAAGAGAAATCGTGTTCTTGAACCGGTCAACATCCATTACCCTACAAACAACATACTGGCCTTCTTTTAAGAATTCTTTGATGTTGATGACCCATCGTTTTGCAACCTCGCTCGCGTGTATGTAACCTGATTTTTTGTATTCTATCATCTCTGCAGTTGCAGAATGCGGATCAATCTTTGTTATTTTGCAAACAACCAACTCATACCTGTTCGGATATCCTTCTTTAATCATAAACGATCCTCTTGGGGGTCCTCAGCTTCTAAACCCAAAGCAGATGCTAGATAATCGAAATGTTTTTGCCTGTCTGCATTTCCACCTTCCAGATATACATGAGCTTCATATTCGAGTGCTTCAGGGACTAAATCCAAGTCAAGGGCAACTACTCCTTGATCTGTTTCCAGCCTAGTATATAACTCGTCTTCTTTATCTGTAATAAAAGTCTCTTCAGCTTGTCCTCGCGCCATCAACCTAGATTTTAATTCAACATATACAGACAACTCTTCTTCTGAAAGGTCGTCCCTAGGATTATATTTTCTTCCTTTAGAATCCACCACTTGCGAGCCTTCAATCTTTATCATATTATAAGCTAGATATTGTAATCTCTTCTTTAACTCAAAGCCTTAAAAATTAAACACTACCCAAAGAATCAGCCAACAGGTTTGCTTTTCCGCCTGTCAATTCCAAAATAGGCTCGCTACAAACCAAGCAAACCACCTTTGTAGATGCCTTTAAGAAAACTACCTGCTCGTTCTTGCATTTTTTACATTTAGCCTTTACAAATTCTGATGTCATTCTATAACCTCCATTATACAAGCTCAAATTTTTTGGCTCTAAACCCCTTTCTTTGGTGCTGTTTATTGCAGACTTTACAGATCAAACCTATGTTTAGCTTCTTTGTCTGCTTTCCTTCTCCTTTCGGTTTTGGCCTTGGGAAACCACCATATCCTGCCATTATTCTCTTAAATCTTCTTTGTGATTGCGATTCTGGCCTGGCGCTACTTCTGGCCCTTTTCTTAACCAGCTTCATTGTATGCTGTGTGTGCTTCCTGCATTTTGGGCAATAAGCATTCACAAGTTTTGGCGCTTTCATAAATATCGATATCTATGAAATAGGATTGTATAGATTTAAATATGTGATTTTGCCTAGAAATCGTTTGAATATAACTCTTTTGCCTGATCCTGAGGACTATTAGATGCATTCTCTATCTGAACAACATCCTCTTTATCAGGAGTTAAGGAATAAACACCAGCTGTGAGTCCTATAGAAGCCGCAACCAATCCCGCAGCCAAACTCTTTTTAATTGTAGGTCTTAAACTTTTGATAGTTTTTGGATAGGTTGGTCTTTCGCATTTCTCTATTCCAACAAGATCTCTATAAACATCTATGAAATATCCTAGCATCGGACCTATTACCCCGCTAACACAACTATTGACAACTGTTCCTATGGCTATTTTTTTAACATCTGTTTCCCCAGACCAAAGATAAAATGGTGGGTTAATCGGTAAACTAACTGCAAGGGTGTAAAGAGCGTCGTGCGCAAACTGCGTCCACTCATTTGTTTTGTCTGTAATGTTGAAAAATTGCCTTGACAATTTTCTGCCATATGTGAGTCCCAAACCTAAGCCACCATACATAAGCATGGTCACATTGTACCTTGCATTTATAGACACTTGGTGAGTCATTTTAAAGGCGCCTGTCTCCAAGAAAGCGTATATTGGATGTGTGCATACCAGAACTGCTGTTGAGTTAACCATATTGTCTCTCAACCCTTCTAGGGCCTTCTTAACATATCGCATATTTATCTCATCTCTATGTGGAAACCTGCAGTAGAGGAACGAAACCGATTCCGAATGATCAGTTTCCAGCTGAAACTGGCTCCGGTTCACAGTCCATTATATTTATTTTGACTGTATCCTCTCGGCGATGCCCTTATTTACAAGGAGTTCTGCATTTTGCTTTGGTAAAGTTGCCACATCACCCGCCTTGTATGGACCGTAATTTTTCATATTGATTCCCACAAATTCCTCAATATCCTCTTTCAAAACAACCAAGTCATCCTTTATTTCGATTATGCTGTCAACATCCTTCCTAAAGCCCTTTATTGTGTTCAGTAATGAATTGAAAAAAACAGTCTCTTCTGGCGTCAGGTTTTCTTGTGTTGTCTTGGATCTTGCAGCATAAAGCGCCATGTTGACAATCTTTTTCTCCCGTATATCAATTATATCCTGAAGCCTCCTCTTGGCGGATTCCAACCTCCAATCATCCTTGTCCACAGAAGACTTTTTGGCTAAATATGCTTTGGCCTGGGTAAAGAAATCTTCAGGTATGTTTGTCAGATTTGGCGACTCCTTTTCTTCATCAATTATTTTCCTGATGGATTCGTAGGTTAGCATAAGCAATCTAATGTTTGTTAAGAATAAAGATTTAAGAAGCTGTTAACTGTTTCCGACGCCAGGTTTTGCCGATATATCAAGGCCGATGAACGCTTTGTAAGCGCGCTCCAATGTATCGAGGCCCCTTGAAATTGTTGCAAAAGCTATTGGTTTGTATCCAGAATAACCAATACTGATCTCAATTCCACCGCTTCTTTCTATAGTTCCTTCAAGTAGAGGGCGCAGGCTGCCAGGATTGTACACTTCAACAGTAAGCTTGTCATTATTAAGTGTTACAATTTCATGTCCCGGAAGCTTATTTTTTGGCAAGTCGGAAAGCTCAGAATAAACCGTCTCCAAAGGATCTTCTCCCACAAGGCAAGTTGAACCATCTAAAAATATGGTTTCCTCACCTTGGAAATTTGGCGTCTCGTCCAATAAATCGTGATATGTCAAAAACATCCTTTGCAAGCGGCCAACAGAGTCCCTTATATTTTTCAAGTCCCTAAAAGGCATGGTGTCAGTACAGCCATCCAAACTAATTTTGAATTTTCCATCAGCCCCAATAAGATATTTTCCATGATCTTCACCAATTACAGAAATATGGCCAAGATAAAGCTCGAGATTTGGGGACCCTTGACCTCCTGTTTGTAAACATGGTGGATCATCATCACCTGAATAAAAAGCCTTTCTTTCACCAATCGAACTATCAAAAATCGCCATAAGCCTTCTAGTCCCGTGTTTTTTGGCCATCGTTTTCCTGAAATCAGCTTCTGTATATTCAACTTCCAATTGTTCTTCTTCTGCCTCTCCATCACCAAGTCCTGCTTCATATGCGCCATGTGCATCTGGTCCCACTGAATCTTCCCCATCATCAAAAATTACAGAAGCTTCAGGGTTCGCTGATGTTGCCGCTCTCACAGCTTCGTCAACTTGAGCTGGATCTACACCAAAATCAGGATCTTCTGCTGCCACTCTCAGGGCTTCATCAACTTCGGCTGGATCTACACCTTGATAACCGTCATCTGACATTTCCGCAGCTAAAAGCTCTTCTACATCCGACCCCACACGATCAGCCATTGTCAAATCCACTTCTGTCTGTGCGCTTTCGTCTGGAGTACCTTCCCCAATAACAACTGATGCTTCTGGTTCTGGAACTGCACCGCTTTGATGGCCTGCTAAAACCCTCTGCAACTGAATTGCATCTTCTGGATTTAGTTTTAGATCTGAAACATCTATATCGCTACCTGGATTTGGTTGGGAGCCATCTACTGGAGCTCCGCCAACCGGCACCCCATGTTCAACAAATACTTTATCAACTTCTGTCTGACCAAGATCTCCTTCTTTGGGGCTGTCTTTTTCTGGCATATCAATTTTTAATTGAAGCTAAGTTTTATAAGCTCACCAAGCTTCTTCTTCCTTACCGTATCTTCTTTTGTATTTCTTTTGCTCTGGCGCCTGCTTTTTGTAGCTTTGCTGTGCCCGTTTTTGTGGCTTTGCCGGCTGTTTATAGGCCCCCAAAATTTTGAATGGATAGTTAACTGGATTCTTCAAAACAATTTTTGGAACACCGCAAGTTGCATCTGGCTTGCAAACATTAAAAGAATCATACCATCCTTTAGACTCTGCTGTCGGGCAATTTGGCGGCAGTATTGCTTTTTCTTTGCCTATGTGATATCTCAGCTGTCCGCGTATGTAACTTTCTGGTAGCGGTGGTTTGTTTTTTTGGTTCCAATCCACAACAAACTTTTCTATCTCTACAGGATCCCACTTTATCGAATTCAAAAAGTTTAGCAAAATAAATAATGACCTTTTCCTTCCATCTGCAAGGCCCTCTGAAATTGCCTTTATGCAAGGCGGAAATACTTCTTGGCTAACCTTTCCCTTGAGCTGGATTTCTTTGAATGGTCTTTTTGGTTTTTCATTAATCGCTTTGTTCCTGCCTTGGAAATCCAAAGCCTCTGTAACAAGAAGTTCAGCCTCATTTTCCTTAAATCCATCGAGAAATCTTATTTCTGTTTTCACTAAATCTGGCTTTGCCTTATCTCTATCAAAGCTTTCTATGTCTTCTGGTTTTATTGGTGTAGAGACAAGGAAAGTTTTTCTGTTCAAGGAATAAGGAACCCTAAACAGGTGGCGTGGAGAAATCAATATTGGATCTATTTCTGTTATTTGGAATGGGTCTATGCCGTCCTTTGTGAGAAGTTTTCCCAACTCCAAATTCAGATTTTTGGCCAAATCTTCTGCTGAATAGTTTTTTAGGAAAGCTCTCTCTAAATCCTGCCTGATAAAATCTTTCAGATAGACAGCTATTGATCTTGCAACATTTGGATAAAGCGTCTCTGTTTTTTTGTAATCAATTTCTTTTGGCATGGCTTCCCAGGCAACACCTAAATGAAATCCTGTTCCACCTGAAAACTTTATGCTTGTCTTGAGGTCATGTTTTTTCAACGCATCAATCAAAATTTTCGCTGTTATTTTTCCATGCTCAACAAAATCACAATCTATATCCAAAATCAAATCCCACCCGACCCTAAGGTCCTGCTGGTTACCTTCCTTTATCGCAAGCGGCTGAGCCCATCTTTCCAGGGATCCGTGGAATTCAAGCATCCCGCCCTTAACCATGGCAACAATATCAGCGGGATAAAAAAGCGTGTTCGGCCTTTTGCTAAACCCGCCATCAGAATAAACGCCGACAACTTCCCTATTTTTTGAAAACGCGATAATTGCATTCTGGATGTCTTCCCTTGAATAATAAGAAAGAATTTCTTTGTAGTCCATGTGATTAGTTGTCTCTGAGTTTTAAATGCTCTAAGAAAATGTTTCCCTAATCTTCAAACTCCTTTTTGTCTCATCCAAGGCCTCGAGAAGTTCCTTTTTCAAAAGCTGATGCAAATCTTTTTTATTCAAAAGTTTCTCTCCTTTTTCGACCATTTCCTTTTCAACAAAAACAGCTGGGAACAGGCTATTGAAAAAGTCTTTGCAGTAAACCCTTTCTTTTGTCTCGAACAGATTTACAATTTGCTCGAAAAATAAATCTGCATATTTTCTTAGCTTGTCCTTCTGTTTTCTGGTAAAGAATGATGACATGCCTGCCCGCAAATAATCCAGCGAGTGGCCTTCACCGCCAACAAAAAGCGCCCAGCTCTTTTCCTTGTTCTCCGTCTTTGCGACCTCGGCCTCAAAAGCGGATTTCAAACCAATATCGCTCGGGTCCCTTTCCTTTTCGCTTTTTATCAGCTCGTCTACTTTTGGATAACCACAGACAGCTAGCCTTGCAATTATATCCCATCGCTGGTCCTGGTTAAAATCAAAATTCTTTATCTGTATTTTCCCCAACAGCAAATCAAGAAGCCTATCCTGCGACTTTGCTCCTCCGGCAGATCCGACAATCAGCGAAAACCACGCATTTTTATTTTCTTTCGGAACATCCTCTCTTTGTATATTTTCCCAACCAAGTTTGTAAAACTCCTCGGAGTATTTCTCATATTTTTGATCATTCAGATAATACGCTAAAACAGGCCCGACAGCAAGAAGCATCCGTTCAAGTATTATCAATGTTTTTTCTTTCGGGGCTTTGTTCAAAATTAATTTCAGATACTCTTCCGGATTCAGCTTCGCATCCCTAACCATCTGCCACAAGGAACCGATAACCATCTGCCTTGTCAAATTGTCATTTATTTTCTCCAAATTATTTACAGCATAACCAATTGAAGTTTTATCAAAAATATCCTTCACATAATCATGATCATTATAATTCAAATATATCATGTCTGGCTTTTTTTCTCCAATAACACCATCGACTTCGGTTAGCGGGCCGTCATAAAGCGCATTGGTTTCTTTCTGCTTCTCACAAACACCAGAGACATCATTAAAAAAAGCCATCTGTGTTTTATGGGGCCTGAAAATATCATTTCCAGTTGATGGATTCTGCTTGATCAAAAAAGATTTTAGTTTCCCATCGCTTCCTATTTGATATACAGGCTCTATTGAATTAACACCAGTTGTCTGCAGCCAGATTTTAGACCAATCATCAAGATCTATCCCGCTTGCATCGGTCATGCACTGCAAAAAATCTTTCAGCTCTGCATTTTTCCACTGGTACTTTTTGAAGTAAATTTCCAAACCTTTCTTGAAAATATCTTCGCCCAAAAAGAACATTAGCTGTTTCAGTGTCGCACCGCCCTTAGAATAGCTTATCCCATCAAAATTGCTGAAAGCTATATCTGTATCGCCCGCATCTGTCGCTATTGGGTGTGTTGTGACAAGCTGGTCTTGGTAATATGCCCACGCCTTCCTTGCATAAAACAGCTGCCATGCATCCACAAACTCTGTTGCCTTGACCAAGCCAAAATATGAAAGGAAATCGGCAAAACTTTCATTCAGCCACAAGTCGTCCCACCATTTCATTGTAACCAAATCTCCAAACCACATGTGGACCATTTCGTGCAAAAGCGTGATCGCCAACCTTGATCTCTCTGACCTTGTCGGTTCATGCCTAACCAAATAATGCTCGCTAAATGTTATTGCAGCCACATTTTCCATCGCCCCACTGTTAAATTCAGGTACAAAAATCTGGTCATATTTTTCAAATGGGTATGGAAAATCAAAAAACCTTGAGTAAAAATCCAAGCCTTGCCTGGTTAACAGGAAAAATTCATTTTCCCTAACATATTGTTTCATCGACTGCCTGCAAAATATCCTCAGATCCATTCCATTATGTTGTGTGTGGAAACCGTGGTAATGGCCTGCGCTTATGTGGAATAAATATGTGCTGAACAACTGTGTTTTTTTGAAGTGTCTAATTTTTATGTCGTTTTTGTCAACAATCCTTTGTTCAGAAGTGTTTGAAACAACAATCCAGTCTGCAGGTGTCGCTGTTATCAAGGAATATGTTGCCTTCAAATCAGGTTGGTCAAAACACGGGAACATTCTGTGCGCGTCATACGGCTCGAAGTTGCTGTATATGTATTCTTTCCCGTCAACAGGGTCTATGAATTGATGTAAACCGTCACCGGAATGGCTGTACTCATTCTCGTATTCTATCTGTATTGAATTTTGTCCGTCTTCCAGAGATTTGGCTGGGATCAGAATATAATAGTCTTCTTTTATGTACTCTTTTACAGCAACACCATTTACATTAATCGACTTGATGTTGCCAATAAAATCCAATCTTAAATCTTCTCGACCTTTTTTTAGAGAAAAAACAACTTCAGACTTGCCTTTGTAGGTTTTGGATTTTTTTTGAAAAGTCAGCTCTAGATTATAATGGGCATTGCTCACTATGGAAGCTCTTTTGACTGCTGTTTCTTTAGACAAAATATCTTGTTTTTGCATATTCCAAAAATAGGCCCCATAGCTAACCAACTTGGATAGCTACAGTAATGGACGAAACAGATCTACTTTCAAACTGGTTTGAGATCTGTTTCCAGCCTTTAGCGTATTTATCTATTATTTAACTATGACCCCTCAATCCACAGGTTTACTCTAAATTTTGGGTTGCTTGAAATCAGGCTTGGACCATTGAATGTTTTTATATAATCGATAACAGTTTTCTCTGAGGTTTTTATAGTCTTGTCAATTAAGACCTTTACACCTTCTGATGTCAGGCTTTTGGCGCTTGACATTTTTCCCTTGTGAAAGACAATATCATAATATAGGCCAGAACAGCCGCCTTCGCTTGGTTTTACAGCTATGTTATGGTGTCCTTTTTTTTCCACCATATTTTTAACATAAACAGCCGCGGTTTTGGTTAATTTGATCATATTTACTATCTAGTCCTTAACCTATTTAAATTAATCGACAGAACTAACCCGGTTTAGGTCTAGACCTTTCCAAGAGTTTTCTGACCAGGTTTCCATTCAAGCGGGCAGAACTCCCCAGATTGGAATGCGTTCAACACCCTCAATGTTTCTTCGACGCTCCTACCAACTGAAAGGTCAGAGACAACCTGATATCTTAGAACGCCTTCGGGATCGATGATAAATGTCCCTCTATATGCGATTCCTTGGTCCTCTTTCAAGACATTGAAAAGTCTGCTTAAATGGTGTGTTGTGTCTGCGATGACAGGAAATTTCACATTTGGCAAGTCTCTTTCAAACCAGTTTTTGTGTGAGAAATTGCTGTCTGTGCTTGCCCCCAAAACAACTGCATTCAATTTCTTGAACTCCTGCTCTTTGGTCGCAAAACCAGTTATCTCTGTCGGACAGACAAGTGTGAAGTCCAATGGATAGAAAAACAACACAACCCATTTACCGTTATATTCACTCAGCTTTACTTTTCTAAATTTTCCAGCTTCATAAGCGTCTGCTGTGAAGTCAGGGACTTTTTCCCCAAGTTTTACCATAAAATACAATACTATTCTTTTTGATATTATTATTCAATTCCGATCTTTAAAAGCTTTTTCTCCAAGTCATCTTGGTTTTCATATTCAATTATTTCATGCGCATGCATGATAGCCATGCTGGAAACGCGTGTCCCTTTTTTCTTGACAAATATTATTTTCTTGCCCTTTTGGTGAGCGTACATTATTTCCATACCAACGCCATGTGATGGTTTTGAGACCTCGGCCAGCAAGATATCAGACTTATCCAGTAGATCGAAATCGCGGGCGACTGACTCTTTGACACCATCACCATCGTCAACAACAAATTTATGAGGCACAATTGGATCAAAATTAAGTTGTTTTAAAACAGATTCAATTTTCAGCAAAAAATCATTTTCAAAATTCTCAGTAAACGGAGCCGCGACAAAAACCTTTTTCATATTGTCTTCTCTTTAGTTGCTTAATCCTCAACACGAGGTGCCAGAATAAAAGATAGGTTGACTTTGTCCAATTCTTTGAATGAAAGCCTTAATGGGTAATCTGTGCCAAATTCCAAACTGACTTGATTTGTAAGCTTGCAAGCTTTGGCCATTTTTTTAAGATAATCCAAGGGGTATCTTGCTCTTACTGGCTCCTGCATCTTAATGTCTAAAAGACCGTTGTCGCCTTTTTTCAGCTCTAATTGTGAAGATGTTGTATCTGTTTTAGCTGATAACTTAAACAATTCAGGCGAAGCCTCGAAAATAACAGAATCGCCTATCACACCGGCATCCTCAACACCAGATTCCAATATTCCTGATTCCAAGTCTATCCTTCCAGGGAATACAAGCTGATCTATTGGCGGCTTTTCCAAGGAAACATTGATTATTGGAAGCTCAAATCTCCTTTTACCATCGCCTTCAACAACAAGCTCAACCTTTCCTTTCGACTCGAGATTTATTGTCAGTTTATCTGTCCCCTTAACTCTTCTCAATATATTCGAAAGGTTTGTTATGTTCAGGCCAACTTCAACTTGGTTATCAACCTTATACTCTTCAAAAGCAGTTGAAAGAAGCTTGAAATCAACAACAGCCACCATTGTCCTGTCTGGGGAAAGCATGCTCATGCCATTAGGCCCGAATGTAAAGACGCCTTCATCTATTATTTCAGAAATTATTGCAACTGCATTTTTCAAAACATCCGCATTAGTTAGAGTCAAACTAGACATAAATATCATTTACAGCTTTTAGAAGATCCAAATCAAGCTTTTCCATGTTTTGTATAAACTCGCTTTGAACCTCAACGCCGTTTTCTCCCACAACAACTTTCCCCAGCACCCGTATTAGCTGGTTTTGGTCAAAGGTTGTCTGGCATCCAATTTTTATCTTCCCGGTTCCATCATCAAGAACTATAAAATCTTCCTGCTTGTCAATTATAGTTCCCAACAACCTTATCCTAATATCTCTCTCGCTTACATCTGCTATTTTCCTTTCAACAGCTGGTAAGCGTCTGTCTGCCATAGGGAGTTTACAACCTATTCTTAAATCTAAAATTTATAAGCTCATCACTAGCTCTTTATTTTCAATACTGCCCTGTAGACATAGGTCACAGTGGCAACTGCAATTATCAAATAAACATAATTCAACCCAAAATAGTGGTAGAAGACTATAGATAAGACAAACCCTATCAGTATGCCTGCGAAAAGTGAGATTGGGTAATACTCTTCTTGTTTAGATGGTATCAAACCGTCCAAGAGGGCTATTATCCCATAAAAGAAAATCAGGGTCTTGAAGAACATGTCTATGCTGATGAAGAATGAGATCAAAAACAAGCCGCCTGCCAAAAACCCCTTTAGTGCTGTTGTTTTTCCAACTATGGTTGATTCCTCTATACCAGACATAATGCGATTTACGAGAGTTCTGCCGACAAAGCTCTCCTTATACTTCTTTTAGCCGCAAAGGTTTAAAAAATGTAGAGTTAGCGTATTATCCCAAAAATCATGCTTTGCAGGCTTTTTATGATCATCAGAGCCCCAACAATGGCCACAAGCGAGTAGTGGAGAAATATTGTTTGTGATAGAAAGATTAGTATTCCTCCAGAGGCCATGTCAGTAAAGGATGCGAAGTAGCTTTTCCAAGCCAAGCTATAAAGCCCCTTTCCGAACATGAAAATAGCATGGATCATTGTTATGGTAAAACCAAGCTGTATATGGCCTATTGACAAAAGTAGCAAAACCCCCGTTGCTAAATCAATCATTCCCAATACAAATAGAATCATCCTGTCTCCTCAACCAGTCCCATCCTAAAGCATGCTTCATATATACCATATGCGTATATCACTGCTTCAAAGGCTCGCACAAAATCTTTTTTTCCAAAAAAGTGCGCGCTGTCTTTTAGATAGGCTTTCACATTTTCCATTTCACCGCTGACCTTTTTATCTATAACCTTGGCCGCCTTTACCCGCTTCTCCAGCTTTTCCAACCACTTCAATGTTTCTTTTTCTAGAACAGAATTTGTTTCCATATCTAAATCGGCCTCAGGCCCTCCTTCAGGAACTCAAAGATTCCTTTGATGAACAATAAAACAGCGAAGAATATTGCAACAGATGCTGTTATCAAAGCAACATATGACAAGACCAAAACAACCGCGAAGGTTATGTACAATATTGCCAGAAGCTTAGACTCATTGATAGCATAATAACCACCGCGTATTCCAAGCAAAATAATTATTGGCAACGCCAGCTCCAAAACAACAGCAGATCTCATTGCTGTAACAATTAGGAGAATTGCAGCTATGACATCTATCAGCGAAAAAATATATCTTTGCATGTTAGAACCTACGGTTCCGACACCTCCCTCATTTACCCATTATATGCTCCTTTCTACAAGGTAGTCAACAAACTTTTTAAGCTTCTCTTTGGCATCAGACGGCTTCAAAATTGAATCAACTTCTTTCCATGTGTTCCTGACCATCTCCTTTGCAACACCTTTGGCATAATCTACACCACCATACTTCTTCAGAATACCCAGAGCCTCTGTTATTAGCTTTTCATCCCTTGTGTGTATGTTTAAAATCTCAATAAGCCTTTTTCTGTCTTTTTCGCCAGCCTTTTTCAAGGTGTTTATCACAATTAGCGTCCTTTTGCCTTCTGTTATATCATCGCCATAACCTTTCTTTTTTTGGAAGGCCTCGCCAGATGCGCTCAGGACATCATCCTGTATCTGGAAAGCGACACCTATAGCCTCTGCAAATTTTCCTATTTTCTCAACAGTGTCATCGCCTGCTCCGGCCACAATTGCACCAAGCTTTGCTGACATTCTAGAAAGGCATCCTGTCTTATATGCGCACATTTGCATGTATTCTGCTTCTGTTATGTTATCAGAATTGGCTATGCCTTTGTGCCATGCTATATCGGTTCCCTGCCCAGAAGAAACATTTATCATTTCCTGTGTATAGGTCTCGTACAATTTTACTAAAACTTTGTCAGACAATTTGTCCTTATTCTTCATCAAAACCAATAGAGGCAGGTAATACATTGTGTTTCCAGCATTTATCGCAATATCCTCACCAAATATTTTGTGCGTGCATGGCTTACCTCTCCTTGTTTCTGACTGGTCCTCAATGTCATCCACCATTAATGTTCCATTATGTATGACTTCAGGCACAACAACCAAATCCAGATATTTTTTTGGGTCGCCTCCAAGCGCTTCTGCAATCAACAGAAATAGAACAGGCCTCCATCTCTTTCCGCCCCTATTCAGCAAGTCCCACACAGGCTCTGCAATAGACTTGTTCAGGGCCTCTACACTATACTTGTATCTCGGTTTTCCAAGCGCCCATTCTAGATATTTTTCATCAAATTTTTCAGGTATATATTTCTTTATGCAATTGTCTATGACCTCTTTTTTCTCTTCAAGAAGTTTTACTATATCACTTTCATCTGCCATATCTCTCTTCTATAGTTTTCTCTGAACAGAGTTTTAAAGCCCTTACCCAGTTATATTGGTTTTCAACACTCCCAACCAGCATATCAACAAGCTTCTCATCGGTTGACATAGTTTTAATAACTAGGCAAGCTATAAATATTAATTAGTGCTTGGGTTAGGGATCCCTTATATATTTGGTTGCTTATGGTGCGGATAAAAAACATAATGAGGCGCGGTGTAATCACAGTAAGCCCAGAAGACACTATTTCTGAAGTAGCAAAAAAAATGGCAAATAATAATGTTGGTTCTGCAGTGGTATTGAAATCCAAAAAACCAGTGGGAATCGTCACAAGGGAGGATATAGTTAATGTTGTTGCGCATGGTAAAAACCCAAATACAGTGAAGGTCAAGGAGTTCAAGCAAAAAAGATTTTTGGTCGCAAAACCAGACGATGATTTACTTAGTGTCATAAAGGAGATGAACGAAATCGGTATAAAGCGTGTGCCTGTTGTTGATAAGGGCAGGCTTGTTGGAATTTTAACAGACAAAGAGATACTTCTAGCTGCTCCAGAGTTGATAGAAATGCTTAAAGACAAACTTAAGGCGAGGGCAGATCTTGTTGCCGAACCAGGTGAAGTAATTTCTGGTATTTGCGAGAAATGCGGTGATTTTTCTGAGGATTTGAGGCACACAGACGGCAAATGGTACTGTGAGGACTGCAGGAACGACGAAGGCGTGGAAGAGGACAGCGAGGCTAATTTATGAATGACTTTCAAGAAGGTGATAACTTTAGGCGGCTTGGGCGCTTGGAACCACATCCAGATCTTGAAGGTGTTTTTGTCTATGTTGGATCGAATCTTAGAAACCGATCAATGGCGCAGATATTGAGGGATATTAAACCAGAATATTTGAAAAGTTGATCTAGTCTTTAATTTTTATATCAACTTCAAAAAAACCTAACTGTCCTTTCACCTCTATCGGTTTTACCCTCTTCACATTTTCCAAAACAAAGCCGTATTTTTTCTTTCCAATCCAGCCAAATTCTTCAAGGCCTTGCTTTGAGCCTAGGTGTTTATCCGAATCTTTCAAGTAGTCTTCGTCTGTTGTGTATTCTTTAACATCAACCAAAACAGCTTTTCCAACAATACGGCCCCTGTCCATTGTTTTTGGATCAAAACCAAATCTCCTGCAAGCTGGTTCAGAAATTGCCATGGCCGTGTGTATCAAGAACTCTCCTCTAAATTTTGTGTTCCATGGCCTACTTTCCATTGTCTTCTTTCCCTGTAAAATCAATTCAACATATGGCTGTCTAAGTGAGAGGGCTTTCATAATTTTACTCCAACAACAGCTAGATGATATGGTATTTTATCCTCATCGCCCCACATTTCAGGGTGGTGTTTCATCTCTTCTTTGGCTAGGGGTTGATACACATGACTAATTTGGAATCCAGATTCTGTTAATATTTTTTTAATTTGCTCTGGTGTATGTATCCACGCTTCACCACTGAAAGCTTTTTGTTTATCCGGAGTGTAAAAATTGAGATTGAATTTCTGGCTCCCCAGTTTCGTATTTGGCTCTGTAAGAAACTCTAGCCACCTGGATTTTGCCTTTTCAAAGTATGATCGTGTATGGTTTGTTGTTAGCAAAATAGTCCCACCTTTTCTAAGGACATAAAAACCATTTTTACACAACTTCAATAATTGATGCTCATCAAAAAATGGTGGAACGCCACTGAATAAAACAATATCAAATTCCTCTTTTTTGTAAAATTTTTCTAATTCCAAAACATTTCCTATTTTATATTCTATACCACTGTTTTCCTCGCATGATTTTGCCAGTGAAATCATTTTAGGGTCGCTGTCTATTGCTTTTATTTTGGCCTCAAGTTTGGCCAGCTTTCTGGCAACATAACCTTCTCCACAACCAGCATCCAGAATCTTTTTGTTTCTCACATCTCCAAGCCATGTTGGGATTTTCTCTCTAACCAAAAAATCTGTTTGGAATGTTGGCTCAGATCTTTTCCAGAGATCTACATTATGACCTTCCATATTTGTCTACTCCTTCACCTCATAAAAAGTTTTCCCGGTTTTGTAGGCATCCAAAGCGACCTTTAGCGGCTCGAAAAGCGGTGAAGGTAGGCTGTTTAGGTCATACCACCCAATATTTTCTATCCTGTCTGGCTCCATTATCTTTGGCTCACCATTTTTAATTTTCGCCAAGAATTCCAAATCCATGTAATGCTTCCCATATTTTATCATGTTGAAGCAGCAGAGAAATTTCACGATCTCAATTTCAATACCCAATTCTTCCTTCGCCTCGCGCTTCAGACACTCCTCTATCGTCTCGCCGCTTTCCAGATGTCCGCCACATGAGCCATAACACCCTTCAGCATGCGACCCTTTCCTTTTTGCAAGAAAGGTTTTCCCGTTTTCAACTATAATAAAACCCGCGCCAACTCCAACAACCTGATTTTTATCCGCCATAATCGTATTGATCTATCAAATTTCCATTTTTATCTTTCAAAAAAGCTGTGTCGCCGTCATTGTTCCATATTGGTCCATCTCCAAAATATAGCTCTGTTTGCGTGTTATTTCCGTAACCTGATTTTACTTTTATCAGACCGTTTATTACAAAACTTTCTGGAAAGACGAATGTGTGATTTGCAGAATCTGACAAAACCCAGACAGACATGTCAATATTTTGACCGCTAATCTCAACCCACTCTGTGTTCCAATTCTCTTTTTTCCTGTCGTCACCATCTGCATCGAATTTTATATTCACTATTTTTGGCTGGCTCGCCTGTGTTTGTGTTGGTGTAGATTGGGAACATATTTGAGACTCTATTGGTTTGCCTTTTGTTGTTCCGCAGTTTTTTGAATCTGTGCAACTCCTTGTCTGCTGGCTGTTTTGACAAACAGACCAATCTGAGCAGGACCATTCCTCCGAACAGGGTGTTTGAATTTGGTTAAGTTGTGTTATTGTGGGTGTGAGAGTATTTTGCGTTTTTGTATTATTTGCTATTTTAACAGTGGGGCTTTGTGAGACGAATGGTGAAGTTGTTGTATTTGGCGTGATTTTTGGTGGCGCCTTAGTGGAACTAAAACTTGGTACAATTGTATTATTAGAAACAAGTGATTTTGCCTCTTGGAGGGCTTGGCTTATGGTTTGCTGTTTTGTTTTCACAAGATTACCGGAAATTGGCACATCGGCTAAGTAAACATAGGACGCAGCTACCAGACCAACCACTATAACAACAGAAGCCAGTAAAGGGCCGTTCATAAACTAGCTTTTAATAATAAGATTAATATTACTGTGTGTGGGCCCGTAGCTCAGTGCCCTTTTTCCTAGAGTAAACGAAAAAAG
>JACQNV010000024.1 GCA_016202865.1 Candidatus Aenigmatarchaeota archaeon | reverse complement strand
ATGGAAAAATATAGTTGATATTGGTGCAAAAGGGAGACTTATAACTACCCTGCCATTTTCTGAAACCAAATATGTGGACAAGGAGTTTTTCACACCTGTTGTTATTTGGCTGTACAATAATAAGGTCGTTAGTGTGAACTGGGAGGGTAAGGAACCTATTGCATTTGTAATAGAAGATCTGATGTTATACAAAAATTACATGAAACAATTTGAGCTTTTGTGGAAGAGCGCGAGGCAGTGAGATATAACAGTGTTATTTATAAGTAAGTTTCACAAATTATAAAGTGTACAAACCGTTGCGAGCTTGTGTTATTGCTTTGGCTGCATTGTTACCTTTTTTTCCATCTAATTCTTACGGTTGGCACGCTAAAACACACAAATATTTGGCTCAGAGAGCTGCTGAATTTTTGGTTGACAAGGAAGAAGGTGATTTTTACAAAAGGCACATCGATGATTTGCTCAGAGGCGCGGTGGAAGCTGATTCTGGCTGGCGGAACACAAAGCACCACATTACATTTTTGAATGGAGAAGTTTACAGCGATGTTGCTGCTCGATTTGCTGAGGAATTAGGTGAAGAGGCGGTGGATATAATACACGATGCTCGGATTAAAGGACATGTAACAGAGGAAGAGGAAACAGAGTTTGCCAAAATTTGCGGATATATTGTACATGTTATAACAGATATTGGGAATTCCTATCATGTCATTTGGGGCGAGGACAACTCAGAACATGGAAAATATGAAAGTGGGGTGGACAACACTGTCACAATGACACGCAATGGGGATCTCGAATCGAGAGGGTTTAGAGTTAATTTTGATGGCAGGATGAGGGGAGGAGTAGACCCTTACAATGCTGTTATGGAAGTTGCAGAAACAACTTATTTTGGCAGTGTAACAATCCTTCCTGCAGAGGATATTGAAAGGGAGATGGAGACCAATAATTCAGACGCTGAAACCTGGAATGGCGAAGTTAGGAAGTCCACAAAAATGTCGATGAGAAAAGCGACTAATGTGGCTGCGGAAGTTCTCAGTCAACTTCATAAAAGGGCATTTTTTGATCCGCTACCAGATACTACAGACATTCCTGACACAACAATTTTGCAAACTGAAACTACAAAACAGACGCAGGAATAGGTTAATAAGGTCGCTGGACAATTATAAATAAGGTGGTTTTTATTTTCTGTCCAAAGTGCGGTGGCGGGACTTATATTGCAGAAGAGGAGCTTATCAAAATTTTGGAAGGCAGAACTCTGCGCGCCATTTTGAAAATTCTCTATGTTTGCAGGGCCTGTTCTGAGAAATTTTCCAGATTAGTACACGAAGATTTGGAAGCCAGGAAAAGGGATGAGAGAGGCACAAGCGTGCAACAGGGGTATAACCAAGGATCTAGTCCATCAAGCTCTACAGAACAGATTCCTGAGACTTTGAAGTTTTTCTGATTTTATAAATCTTCAATTCAAAACAAATCCATGGAAGCGCAACTTGCTCAGAAAGAGAATTCTAGTTTTAAGAGGCAGATCGCAATAAAGTCTAGGGCTATTGATTTGATTACAGGTAGCTGGATTCAGGATGGACAATACGGTATCTTGGAAACGAAATATGGTGAAAAGGTTGGTAGAGCGAGAGTTATGGCTACAGTTGTTAACAAATTTGTTTCTGAAGATGGAAAATATATTGGGTTGACATTGGATGATGGGACAGACACTATAAGGATTAAGATGTGGGATAATTTTGCACTGGTTGAAAAAATAATTGAGGGTGATATTGTGGATGTCATTGGGAAGGTCAGGGTTTACAATGAAGAGGTGTATATTGTTCCTGAGATTGTTTACAAGATCGAAAATCCAAATTTGGAGCTGCTGAGGAAGCTGGAGATAACTAAAAAATTGAGAAAGCTTGGAGTTATAGAGGCTAACCCGATTGATGAGAATGAAGCTGTGAGAAAGAAGATTTTGGAGGTTATAGGTTCGAGTAAAGAAGGAGTTACTTATAACAAGCTTATGGAAATAAAGGCTGGAAAGGGCGTTGTGGAGAAAATTGTTGATGACTTGCTTTCTGGCGGGCTTTGCTATGAACCGACGCCGGGGACGATTAAGAAGATTTAGATTTATGGCTTTGATAGAAAACATTGACAAGGTAGCATATACTATTACAGGAGCAGTATACGGGGCTGCAGTATCAGGACTGCTTGTTTACGGGTATTTGAAATCGAGGCCAAGGTATAGCAAAAAGGAAATTGACAGGATGTTCAGACAAGCCAGATCGGTAGCTGTTTTTGAGAAGAGGTATCTTGTCTCTTTGGCAGTAAATCTGGCTGTGCGGGAGAAGACTGTTGAAGAAGAATTGGGGGATGATATCGATGTGTCCAGAATACCGCGCATGTTTAATCCGCTTGGGGAAATTGTGCAAGAATACTACTCAAGAAACAAAGAAGAAAGAGCCAAGTTGAAAAGAAAACTGAACAAGCTTGTTGGCAGGTATAGGGTGAGAAGGGTGTGAACCGCCGCGTATGGATTAAGAAGTCGTGAAGCGTCGCGAGTTATAAACTTATAAAACTTACCCCACTATTTCATATTGTGATATCTATGGAACAGAATGAAGCTCTCCCTCCAGTCAATTGGCCACAAAAATCAGGGGAATATAAAGTTGTTCAGCTCCAGTTAGACGGAAAACATTATCTAAGATTTCGCCAAGATGACTGAGAGCTTTCTCATTTTTTAATATTAAGAAATTTCTTACGGACACAAGGCATTGAACCAAGAACATTTAGAACTCATACAGATGAAACAGTGCCAGAGACAAAGGGCGAAAGATATATGGCTGATGGTATGGGAAAAGCAAGAGTGAATGTCGAACAAAGGAGAGCTTCATTTTACGGCGAAAGTCATGATTATGGTATTGGGATTAGTAGAACACATCTAGAACAAATTAGGCAGCTTGAACCAGATTGGCAGATAGAATAATCAATCCTCATGACCGCTGTAACTCGAATTTGGACTAAGAAGCTTTAGTGAACTATTTTGTAAAATCTATCCTTTTGAGGTCGCTTAATTTGTCAAAGGAGGAGTCGCTGCTTACTATTGCATCAAATCCCATGGCCAATGTTGCGTGGATAGCGTCTGCTGGGGAAAGCTTGTGGTGTTCAGCCAATACAATGGAATTTTCAAGATCGTATGGATCGTAGCTTATCACTGAGCATATAGAACTTATGGCTCTGATAGAATCCAAAGCCTTTTCCTGAAGGCCATGTTTATACAGGTAAAACCATACTTCTAAACAAGATAGGGTGGATGTTATAAGCTCGTGACCTTTGGATTTGGAAAAGAACGACCGCGCAGCTGCCTTAAACCTGTCATTTTCTTTTATAAGAGCCAGAAATATGTCAGCATCGAGGTAAAGCTTCATTTAACCACCAAAAACGCCTTCGGCTTCTCTTTTCATTTCGGCTGGGGATTTTTTTGTTTTGACAGAAATCGAGGAGAGAAATTCTACAGGGTTCCCAATGCTCTTGATCGGCCTGAGTATTAACAGGTCTTTTTCCCTTTCTACAACTACCTGGTTTTGTATACCCATTTCTTCTCTTATCCCTTTTGGTATGTGCACCCTTCCTTTTCCGTCAACATCCAGAAGGTTGTACTTTATCCCACTTTTCATAATACATATTTAGGCCCACTAATATATAAACATTCTGGTTCCCACTTTAGATGGTTTTCTGGCGGGCTTTGTTATGAGCCAACACTGGGAACTATTAAGAAGATATAAGCTGATTTTCAGAACTGATATTTTTTCAGCCTGTTTGTTGGTTCAGCTGATTTTCTTTGCGTCAACAATCTATCGTATATTTGCAGACCGCCGTCATGGGAATTACCATAGTGGTGCCTGTGATCAGAGCCCAAGAGGTCATAGACGCTATCTAAGGAATAATCTTTCACTTCTGCTAGGCGACCGCTTTTCGCAGCTTGCCCTATTCCAGAACAACACATTTTAATCAATTCGACGGAAGGCTTAAAAGGCTTTGGTCAAAGTATGTAGATGGATGATGGGTACATGTCAGTTGGCCAAGCAGCGTCTGTTTTGAAAAGGACCCGAAGGTATGTTGGTGAGCTTGCAAGGGCAGGCGGATTGACAGTTGAAGGATCTGGAAGTAAAAGGTTGTTTTTGGCTGCAGAGGTTCATAGGGTGGGGGAGATTATAAACAACTCTGTTGATTTGGATAGGGTTCTTATTGAGTATGATGCTAAAGGGCTTTATGGAAGGTTTGCAGAGGATGATGTTGTCTCTCAGTGTGTCAGGAAGCTAGGGAATGATTATTTTGTGAGGAGAGAAAATGTGGATATTTTATTGGGGAGGCTCAGGGCGTTGGATGGGGGAAAAGTTGAGAAACAAGGAAGCAATGGGACAGGAGTGAAATAACAACTATAAAAAACTTCCTTTTCTTGTTTTAAGATGAGATTCAAGGATTATAGTGGCAAGTTTCCTGTGACTAGGGTGGATGCGGAGGAATTTCTTGGTGTTAGATATGATGAACTTGTACAACTTGGTAGCATGAGAAGCAGACAGATTGTACCCATTGATCCTAGATATGGTGGTATTTGCATGGTTACTGCGGATCCGGACAGTACAACAGAGCATATAGCCGCTTATTATGATTTTCTTGCAGAAACCCATTTAGTAGATCACATAAAAAGCCGGTTTGATCCATGGGTTCCGGAGACTGTTTCCAAGCTTGTAATCGGTGAAAGGGTTGTTGATATTGGGTGTTGTGATGGCCGGTACACTGTGTATTATGCTTTAAATCACCCAACAAAACAATTTGTTGGTATTGATCTGTCAGAAAAATCTTTGGATTTGGCAAGTGAACGAGCAAGAAAATACTGTGTGAAAAATGTGACATGGTTGCCTGGAAACATAAGGTATGTTCAGTTCCCAGAAACAGACACATTTGTTCTAAACAATGTGGCTCATGAGTTATATGGAGCCGCATCAGTCGCTCCACACCTATGTGCACTGGACGACTTTGGGGAATTTGTCAATCCTGGAGGCAGGGTAATAGTTTCTCAAGAGTTTTGTATTCCCGGACAGGCGGTTGTTGATATTATTCATTCGACAGCAGATGGTATAGTGGGCTTCAAATTGCATACAGTAGAGTTTAGGGAACAAGATGGAAACGGGGTTTATGTGGCATCTTTTGATAAGGTCAGATAGCTACTAAAGTCTTGGCTACAATAATAAACCATGAAATATAATGGTTGCTGGAGGGGTTGGAACTCGCTGGAGGTTTCCACATGATCACAAAGGTCTGGCTGAAGAATTGGAAGTCGCATCTTAATTCTGAGTTTGAATTTTCTGGCGGTGTGAACGCTCTCGTTGGAATAATGGGGTCTGGAAAAAGCAGTGTATTGGATGCTATTTCTTTTGCTCTTTTTGGGACATTTCCAAATCTCAACTCTAAAAAAATTACCCTGGACGATTTGATAATGAAGAGACCTCAGGGGAAAGAAGAAGCTGAGGTTGGATTGGAATTTGATGTAGATGGGAAAAATTATACTGTCAGAAGGAAGGTGAAAAAGGATAAGGGGACAGTAGAGGCCGAGATAAGGGAGAACCAAAGGTTGGTTGAAGTAAATCCGTCTGGTGTCACTGCGTACATAGAAAGGGTTTTGCAGATTGATTATCCGTTATTTTCGAAGGCTGTTTATTCTGAACAAAACAACATTGATTATTTTTTGACAATACCCAAAGGCAAAAGGATGCAACACATTGACAAGATGCTGAGGCTGGATTTGTTTGAGGCTGTAAGGGAAGGGTCTGTGAGTATAAGAAATAACATGGAGATAAGCAGGGTGGAAAAGATGAGGATGGTTTCGGAGATGGAGAGGGAGAATTTGGGGAATAGGGTTGAAGAATTTAGAAAGGGGGTGGAGGAGAACAAATTAAAAGTGGAGATACTGAAGACAGAACTGGAAAGGATTTCTGAAAAAAAGGATCGCATAACTGGAGAGATCCAGAAAGCGCAGGCTGTGATTGATGATTTTGTTAGGACAGAAAAGGATTTGGAGAGGCTTAAGGCATCAATAAGTGAGATTGAAAGAGTATTGGAAGGATTGAGAGAAAAGACTAGAAATCTAAATAAAGAGTCGCTATTGATTGAAATTAAAAGCGCTGAAATTGTGCTAAGCAAACTTAAGTCTGAGATAAAAACAGAAAGAGATTTGTTGGATAAAAAAAGGGTGGAAGTTGCTGGATATAATACAGAAATCAGAATTGTTGAAAATAGCATAAAGGATTTGGAGAGGCTTGGGGACAAGTGCCCTGTTTGTGAAAGCGGGATAACTATACAGAAAAAGGGCGACCTCGAAACAGTTAGAAAAAATAGGGTCGAGGAGCTTAGGGAAGGTGCTAATTTGCTTGTTGCGGGGATTGAGAAGAAGAAAGTTGAAACTGAGGATATGGAAATTAAGGCTCATAGAGACGAAGAACAGCTTCTCAGATCTAAAGGCTTGATTGATCAGATTGCAGACATGGAAAAACTTGTCCAGAGATTGGATGAGTTTAAAAAACAGAATCAGGATTTGGAAAATAGGAAAATATATTTGGAGCTGGAGACCAAAAACCACAATATAGAGAGGCTTAGGTTGGATTTGCAGAATATTGTTTCTGAGGCCACAAAACACCAAGTTGATCTATTCCATCTAAACAGAATGGTTCAGAAAGATGCCGCTATTTTGGCTGACCTCGAAAAAAGGCTCGAGCTATTTATCAGATATAAGTTTGAGGTGGAGCAGACAAATAAAAATATAGATGATCTGAGCAAGTTTACCCAAGCTGTAAAAATTACACAGGACCAGCTAAGGGAAGAGTTTACCAAAACAGTTAACCAGGCAATGTCAAGAATATGGAACAGCTTGTACCCATACAGGGATTTTGAGGATATCAGATTGGTTGTTGATGGGGATTACATACTTCAATTAAAGAGCGGTGAGGAATGGATACCAGTAGATGGTGTGGCTTCTGGTGGGGAGAGGACAATTGCATGTTTGGCTTTGAGGGTGGCGTTTTCTTTGGCTTTCATTCCAAATCTCAAGTGGATTATATTGGACGAGCCAACACACAATTTGGATTCTGCCGCGATAAAAAACTTTTCTGATGTCCTAAGCAATAGAATTGGCAGTTTTGTCAAGCAGATATTTTTGATCACACATGAACCCAGAATAGCAGAGGATATCGATGGTTTTGTTTACAGGCTTGAAAGGGACAAAGCTGTTAATGGTGTGACACAAGTTATTGGTTTATAAGCCACATTACAAAATTAGTTTTATGAAGATACTTTTTGGCCCAATATATGTGATAATAGTGGTTATTTTCAGCCTGCACTTTTATTTGAAGATTTTGCCTTCAGACATTGTCATGTGGCTTTCTATATATCTTGTCTTCAAGGGGCTTATTTTTTCGATAGTAAAGCAGAAATTTCTCAGCCTGCTGGATCTGGTCTGCGGGGCGTACTTTTTGATTTTGTTAACTGGAATTTTGCCTAATACACTGGTTACAATAATACCGCTGGCTTATCTCGCAGAAAAGGGTGTTGCTTATACCTGGGTTGGATTGCATTAATATTTACAGAGATATAATATTAT
>JACQNV010000002.1 GCA_016202865.1 Candidatus Aenigmatarchaeota archaeon | reverse complement strand
GATCATGGAGGAAGATTAGGCTTCCTTGAATCGTCACGAACTTGAAGCACTCTGCATTTTTTACAACCTCTGATATTAGCGATTTTGTTGGGACATTTGCGTGATGGGCTTCGATAGAATTTAGTATTATTTCTTGATCGCTTTTATTTACGCCCCATTTATCCAAATATTTTTTCACAAATTTGGAACTTAAATTTGGGTGATTTTTCTGGATTTTTCCTTTCCATATTGGGCTAAAAATAGTGTGGGCAAGATATAGTGATGTTAGAACAAACCTTTTGTCAACCTTATATTTTTCAGCCAACTCTTCGCCTTTTTTGACAGCAAGCTCGGTTAGAATCCAAGAAGGGGCTTTATTCTTAAGTGTTTGTTTATACATTAGCTGTCTGGCGTTTTCTACTAGGTTCATAGACTATTGTTGAATTAGAATATATTTAAGAATTATTTTCCTTCTTCAGAAATCTCGGTCTGGCCTTTTTGTTCCCCGTGCCACCATCTTCTAAAGCTTTGGGAAATTGCCTGGCTTATAAGCGAGGTTGTTCTGTAAAATTCCTCGAAAATATTAGTGGACCACGCTTCATATGCTCGTCTTTTGAATTCTCTTGTTGCTACAGGATCACCATTAATATAACCAATTGCAAGGTCATCAATTTCTCTGAAAGGACCGGAGTATTTTCTCATATTACTCTTTTACAGCCTTTCCGCCAGCTTTCTCTATTTTCTCCTGTGCACCGGCTGAGAAGAATTTGGCCTTTACTGTTAGCGATTTTGTCAGGTTTCCGGCAGCCAGAACCTTGTTGTAACCGAAATCAGAAACATTTATTTCGCTGGATTTTGCAAGCTTTGCCAAATCTCTGAGGTTGATCGCTTTTATTGGCTGGACTATGCCTCTTTTCTTTTTTGATGAAAAGCCTTTTTTGCCACCTATAAGACCAGGCTCATATTTGAATATCCACGACTTTTTGTGCTTGAAGACGCCTGCATGACCTTTTCCCCCCTTAGATCCTGAACCTCTGTGTAGCGGTTTGGCCCCGTAACCATGCGACTTGTACCCTCTCTCCTTCACTGATTTTTTTCTTTTTCTTGTTGTCATAATTTACCTATATTTAAGATTCTGAAGCAGATTTTGCTGGTTCTTTTGGCACCAGAGCAATCTCAAACCTGTTATCTTCCCAAACAATTGAAAACGGGACCCTCATAAACCCTTGAAGAAAACCAATTCCAGCGACTGGTTCGTCTCTTATATATCTACGATCTACCCCAGCAACAACTACATTATTCAAAGGAACTTCTATTTCTTGTCCAGTTGAATTTCTGGCTGGAACTAAAAGGTCCGCTATTCCAAAAGGCATAATATCAGTCCCATATCTAAGACAGTGGTGATTGTTAACACCCCCAACTTTTCTTTCATCTCTAACTTCATTAAAAAGCCCTCTTGGTAAGATAAGAGCTTCGCTTACACCGCTATCAAGCCTTGCTGTTCTGTAAGAAAGTTCTCCAGTAAACTTGAAATCAATATACACAATACAATGTTTTGCCCTCCCGCTTACAGTATAGACATCTTCAGGTCTACAGTTTAAATGTTCAAATCTTCCTCTAACAGTAGATATTCCAGCCATATCTAAATCATCCTCTCAATCAACTCGTTTATTTTGTCTCCTCTGTAACCAACATCGCCTTTTGGAAATGGAATTCTTATTGACACTAAGCCTTTTGAAGCAGGATGAAGCCTTATTGGGACCTTAACACCAACTTCTTTAAGCTTTGTGCCGCCAAGAAGTTTTGGAGCAGCATCCTTTGCTTTCTTTTCATCCAGATTTTTCTCGCCAACTTCTTTTGCTCTTTTTAGAAGAAGTTTTTCCAAAGTCTCTTTGCTGATTTCTCCCCATGTTATGCATGATCTCGCTTTTTTAAGCATGCCGTCTATCTCTTTTGATTTTTTGAGAAGGTTGCAATTATTGACATACTTAAGATTAAGCATGATTAGTGTGTCCTTTATCTCTCTATTTAGTTTCACACTTCCCTTCAACCTTACTACAGCATATAATTCTGTCATACTTGAACCGGAATTGGCTTTGTAGATTGCGATTTAATTAATTCCCCCTTAACCCTGCTTAACTTTTTCAGGGCTTCAAAAACAGCAAATGCAAGGTTTATTCTTGTTCCTGTCTGTCCATATGTTTGCGTCCAGACATCCTTCAAACCGGCTAGGGCCAATAGCTTTTTTGACTCTTCGTCTGCAACTATACCAACGCCTTTTGGAGCTGGCAATAAAACAAATGTAACTGAACCATGCTTGGCTTCAATCCTGAAAGGCACTGAGTGTGTCCCTTTGCATGAACATTCCCAGTTTCCGCAACCTCTTTTTATTTTGATTATGTTAAGCTTGGCCTGTTTTAGGGATTTCTCAATTGCAGCTCTGTGGTCTGTTCCTGACTCTTTGGCCATTCCAATGACCCCGTCTTGATTTCCCACAGCAACCAGAGAAGACATGCTGTATCTTCTTCCAGATTTGTGCATCCTTGTGGTTATTCTTGTCGCTGTCCTCTTTATACCACCACCTTTTCCAGGAGAACCACCGACATAAACTATTTCCTGCTTTAGGTTTTGTATTAAATAATCAACAATTTCTGGCTCCAAAATAAGCTCGCCTGTTGCAATGACTTCATCAATTGATGTGTATTTGCCGTTAACAATGTCTTGACCTAACTTGGTTTTGGGGACCCATTCAACAGACTTTTCTGCGCCCCTCCTATCATCCTTATGCTTGGTATATTGTGGCTTTTGCTTTGTTTCTACTACTTCTGCTTTTTTTTCCTGAGCTTCCTCCACTACTTCTTTCACCGCTTCTACAGCGTCGCCTGCCACTTCCTCTTCCAACAAAACTTCACTTTCTGGCTTGTCTTCTTTAGTCATATCTGTTAAGGCTGAATAATTAGCTGTGTATTGGTATAATATAAATATAAGCATTTAAATGGCTTAGTTTCATTTATTTTACATGAAAAACACAAGAACAGGCATCTCCTGTAGGATAAAACCATATCTTGATCTTAAGGAAAATCTCATTGATTTTGCAGGAATAGCCGCTTCATCTGCATTATTTGACTATTTGCTTGTTCCAGAAAGGGGTTTCATGGATTCACCTTTAAGAAGCTCTACATATGGAGCTGGATTATGGCATGGACTTTTTTCTTATTTAGATGGCGACGATAACCAAAGTGCTAGATATAGAAGAGGTGGCTATAGATGTCTTGCTGTTGGACTTATTACTGGCGGAACAAGGTTTTTATTATCTGAACATGTGGACCCAGAGAGTTATATTACTGGTGTGTTTGAAAATACTATTGGATATGTTATATGCTATGGTGGTTTGAGCTTCATGGCTTTTCTAAATAGAGTATTTCGTGATGGTAGAGACAATGAACGGGGGGACGATGAAGACGACCCAATAGACAACCCACCAGTTCAGCCAGAAAGAAAGGATAAACCTGATTTTGATTCTGATCCAGATATACCAAAACCGATAAAGGATAGGATTAGATCTAGGAACTTGTTCTAAAATTAACTATCTGTCTTATATCTCCTTCTTTTGCCTATTTCTTCGAATCTTTTTATCACATCTTTGTGCTTCTGGTACTCTTTGTAGCCATCTAGAATGCCTTTCCACATAATATTTAGAAAATCAAAATGTGTGGATTTTATTGCCTCGTAGAGAAGGTAGAGATCGGTGGCTTGGTCTTCCACTTTTGTGGAGTTTTTTCCCAGGCCGAAATCTATCAGGTAGATTTTTTTGTCCTGTAGGATCATATTGGAGGTTGTCAGATCTCCATGAACAATACCTGCTGAATGCAATTGGGCTACAGTAGAGCCGATTTGTCTGGCTATTTCTCCACCCTCTTTTTCTGGTTTTTTACTCAAAAAGTCTTTCAGCTTTTCACCATCCAGGAACTCCATCTCGATTTTGTAATCAGTTGAATCCAAAACCTGCGGCACATGGAGACCGTTTCTTTTTGCTTTGTCCAGCAATCCAACCTCCCAGCCTGTCCTGTCCTTCCTTAGCTTATTGTCCAACTGTTTTACCCTGTAGTTTTTCTGGACTCGTTCTTTTATTAGAACTTTTCTCCCGTCCTTTTCTTTCAAGTACAAAATTGCCTCGGCGCCGCGGTTTACAATTTTCATATTTTCTTCTTCCTTTCCTTTTCAAAGTTAAGGCTGTCTGAAAGCACACAGAACCTGTTTCGGGCTTTTGGGTCCGTGTCGCCGCAAATTTTGCCGTCATCAAACACATGGCCAAGGTGTTGTCCGCATTTTGCGCAGAGTATTTCGGTGCGGGCCATACCAAAGCTGTAATCTGGTTTTGTTTGTACAGAGCCTTTTGCAGACGCCCTGAAACTGGGCCACATCGTGCCGGATTTGAATTTTGCACTTGAATCAAAAAGCTTGGCCCCACATTTTGAGCACCTGTAAATTCCTTTTTCCCAGAGTTCTGTGTATATTTCTTCCATGTCAATCAAAATAATTTGAAATATTTAATGCCCCGCTCACACCATACCTAACTTCATATTGATGGTTTGGAATGTCGCCAACAGAGCATAAAAATACAACACTTGAGTCTATGTCGCTTCCAAGGCTAGGATCCCTAATATCTATATGAGTCCTTTCCCTTATGGCTTGCTTTACCTGATCCATAGTTGCCTCTCTGCATCTAGGTGCTCCTGTAATTAACCGTCCTCCTCTAATCCTGTCTAAAGTATATCTCCTTTCAAGATCTTCTTTTTCATATATGAGATTGGGTTTAGACTCCATGAACATTTTATAGAATGCCTCGAAGCTTACTGTCATAAAATCACTTCACACCAAAATGTTTTTTCAGCAGGAATAAAAGCTCGGGATGCATTTTCTCCTTGTTATTTACCATCTGCTGGATTTTTTCCAGGCTGAAGAATTCTATTTTATCAACTTCCTCTGGGTTTATCTTAAAGGAGCCGCTGTATACTGTTTTGAAAGTTGCTAAAATTTTCTTCATGTTAGTTTTTCTAAAATTGTCTGTGTAGATGTCCTTGTATAACAAGGTCAGCTTGGCCTCTACTCCCAGTTCCTCTTTTAATTCTCTTTTTCCAGCATCTTCCCAGCTTTCTCCAGATTTTACATGGCCGCCGGCAGCTGTGCACCAGTAATATGGACAGAAGTTTACATTGCTCCTTAGCTGTAAAGCCATCTCGCCTTTGACATTGAAAATTAACACATGGACTATCCTGTGCAGAAGCAGTTTTTTGTAAACTTCCTCGCGCTGAGCCTTACCAACGACTTCATCTTTTTCATTCACGATGTCCATCATTTCCATAAATTATCTGTTTATCACATTTTTTATTTCCTCAATCACATCAGTAGCGAGCAAGCTTTCGCCATATTTTTTTACAGCCAAGTCGCCTGCTGCTCCGGAAATATAAGCGGCTGCACAGGCAGCTTTGTAAGGTTGTATTCCACGCGCAAGAATGGCGCCACAAATACCAGCTAACACATCGCCTGTTCCACCTTTTGTCATGTATGGGTTACCTGTCTTGTTTAAGGAAACATCTGAGCCATCTGAAATTATATCTACATGACCTTTCAGGAGTATTGTACAGTTTAGCCTTTTTGCATATTCTTTTACAAGAGTTTTCCTGGATTCTAAATTTACTGGAGTTTTTCTCCCAGTTATAATAGAGAATTCCCCTGCATGCGGGGTGAGGACAAAGTTTTTTCCAAGTTTCGGTGGCAAGCATTTCAGCGCATCCCCATCAATGACGCAGGGTTTTTTTATTTTCCACATCAATTTGCAGAGGCCTCCTGATTTCTCTCCAAGACCATTACCGAAAACGACGGCATCTGAGCTGATTTTCTGGATTTCTTTGAAGTGTTTATTGGTTAAGAAGTCTCCTTTCAAAGGACAAGTTATCAAATTTGGGGAAAAAGAAGCTGAGACATCTGCAGCTCTTTGCGGGGCTTCTATATAGACAAGATCACATCCAGATTTCATGGCAGCCAAACCAACTATGGATGGGGCACCTGTATAGGTTTTAGATCCACCAACAACAAGGAGTTTACCAAAATTACCCTTGCGTGACCAAGGCTGTCTTTTCTTGTATGCCTCTTTTAGGACGGATTTGATTTGCATGTTTTATATAGGGGTTCTTTTAATTATATTATATGGGAAAAGAAGGCGGCAGAGGAAAACTTGAGGTAATAAGGGATGTTTTGGTTATTTTGACATGCTTGCTTGTGATAGTGACTATTCTTATTGGTGGCTTTTTCGTAATGAGGTATGGACCGCCTGTATACAAAACTGTATCCACTGTTTATGGGGCATTTAACGATTTAGCAACCAAACTGGCTCCAGCTGGACAAACTTTGAATGAATTCATAAGTACAGGTACAGGCACGGTTTCCACATCAGAATTGTGTAAAGATTTGCTTGACGCTCAGAATGCTTTTAGTGGCGGAGATAGCGCAACAGCCTCACAGAAACTCAATAGCGCAGAGACGAGGGCTAAGGCAGATGGATTGACAAAGGTTGTTAGCTTGATTGGAAATGTTAGAACAGCTATAGATGACGGTAATGCTTTTGGAGTTCTCTCAGCAAGACAAGAACTAAACGCAGAGCTTAATTGTGAGTGAGATTCAGTTTTACTAACTACCAATTTACTTCCACTTCATCTACTCTCCAAGTTGGATTGATATCATCTTTTTTTGGGTCAAAGTTTTTGTAGTGGGACTTTTGCATAACTACACCAGTCCATGCAATCATTGCGCCATTATCCATCGCATACTCTTTTGGCACAGAATAAAATTTTGCGCCCCTTTCTTTGCACATTACAGCCAGCATTTCCTGCAACCTTTTGTTAGCGGCAACACCGCCAGTGAGCAGAACTTCTTGTTTTCCTGTGTGTGCAAGAGCCCTTTCGGTCACTTCTGTCAACATTGCAAAAGTTGTTTCCTGTAGGCTGAAGCAGATGTCTTCTTTTTTGGAACCAGATTTTATTTTTTTGCTTGCTTCTGTCACAATACCAGTGAAGGATAAATCCATGCCTTTTACAACATATGGTAATTCTATATATTTTCCAGATAACGCAAGTCTCTCGATTTCCGGCCCACCTGGAAAACCAATGCCAACTTCTCTGGCAAACTTGTCAAGGGCGTTTCCTATCCCGACATCCATTGTCTCACCGAAAATTCTATATCTACCTGAAACAAGGGAAACAATTTGTGTGTTCCCGCCAGAAACATAAAGTATAACAGCATCCTTTGCTCCTGTAGTCAACTTTCCAATTTCTATATGCGCAATAGGATGGTTTACACCAATTATTTTTTTCCCTGATTTTTTGGATATTTCTAAAATAAAATCCTTTCCCACTCTTAGGCAT
>JACQNV010000022.1 GCA_016202865.1 Candidatus Aenigmatarchaeota archaeon | reverse complement strand
TTATAATATACTATATACTTTGGTGATTTATGTCTCAACAATACGGAACAATAATTTCAACTTTTGATTCTCCATCCACAAGAAAGTTTGCGTTTACTGTAAACAAGGATATAATTGTTCATAGGGGGCAGTTTGTGGAGTTGGATGTTGTAAATGGGAAATTGATTGGAAGGATTTCTGACATTTTCAAAACAAATAGATACTTCATGAGGCCGGAGAGCGTGACTGAAGTGGCTAAGTCTGGAAGACAAATGGATTGGGATTACCCTGTATGGGAACATGAATATTTGGTTGCAGAGGTTTCGGCTCTTGGTGTTTTTAAAGATGGAAGATTTGGGGAGTCGACATTCCCACCTTCACCTGGAACAAAGGTCATGGAACCGGATCACAAAGTTTTGTTTGACTTTTTTGGTTTGGACCCAGAAGGTTTACACTTAGGGAAACTGGCTCACCATGATGTGGATGTGAAAATAAATGCGACTAGATTGCTGCAGAAGCATATGGCCATATTAGCTATTTCTGGCGCTGGAAAATCTTATTTAACTTCTGTGCTGCTGGAAGAGCTTCTTAACAGAGATCCTGAGAAAGGTCAGATTGCCACTATAATAATTGATCCCCATGGAGAATATTCTCATTTTTTGGAGGATCCGAAATTTGCAAATAAGGTCAAGGTGTTCAAGGCGTCTGAGTTCAAGATTGGTGTTCCTAATTTATCTGCGCACATGTTAACCAAATTTGCGCCTGACAGCTCTTCTGGAGTCCAGACAAGAGAGCTTAACAGGATTATGAGAGAGATGGATGATGTTTATGGTCTGGATGAATTAACAGGGAAGGTGGAGACAGATGAGAAGATAAAGAGCGCGACAAAGGATATTTTGATTTCCTTACTGGAAAACTTGAAGTACACAGGTTTGTTTGGGGTGGCTGATTATCCATCGCTTGAGGACACAGCAAGACAGGGAGAGGTCACTATTTTGGATTTATCAAAGGAGATTAATTTGCACAATAAACAGATCATGACTGCGTATATAGCTAAAAAGTTATTTGATGCCAGAAGGAATGGGATTATACCGCCGTTTTTGTTAATCGTGGAAGAGGCGCATCAGTTTGCTCCGGAGAAATCGCAAAAGCAGACTTCGATTAGCAAGGGTATAATTGAGACAATTGCCAGAGAGGGGAGGAAGTTTCATTCTTCTCTTTGCTTGATTTCACAAAGGCCTGTTCAGTTATCTACAACTGCTTTGAGCCAGTGCAACACACATGTCATATTAAAGGTTACAAACCCGTATGACTTGAAGCATATTGGGGAATCTTCTGAAGGAATTACAAAACCTGTGCTAAGGCAGATTTCCAGTTTGAATGTTGGGAGTGGTTTGATTGTTGGTGAAGGTGTCAACTTCCCAGTGTTTATCAACATAAGAAGCAGGGGTCCTGGAACAGGTTCTGGAAAAGGCATGTCGCTAGAGAAGGCGGCTGTAGAGTATTACAAAAGGATTGCGCAGAAGAAGAAAGATGCTAAAGGGTTTATGTAGGTAAATATTTACCTTAGGTTTTCATATTCCTCTCTAGACAACCTTATCTGCTTTAAAATCTCTTTTATCATGCCTCTTCCTAGAAGCTCATTTCCGTGCACTGGCACAGTTGTCTTCCTTCCATCAGGATGTATATACCTTATATGACTGCCTTTCTGGTGAATTTTCTGAAAACCCAATTTCTCAAGTATTTCGCACAACTCCTTTCCAGATATGAGAACAAGCTTTGTCATACACTAACTTCAACTTTCTGGATCCCGATAAACTTCATTGGATATATTTCTTCTTTTTCTGCTTCTAAGCAGGTTTCTATTGCTTCTTTTATCCTCTCGAGGACTTGAGGTATTGTTTTGCCCTGCGTAGAACAGCCCTGTATATCTGATGCCGTAGCTATGTATAATCCATCCTCGTCTTGCTCGATTAAAACAGTAAAATCCATAACCCTCTTTTCCATAATTATAGTGAGATTAGCGGCTTATAAACTTTAGAATGAGCTTTATTTCTTCTTCTCACTTATCTTAGCCTGCTGTTTCTCGAACTCCGCCCGTTTTTTCTCAGCTTCTTTAGCTGCGCCAACATAATCAAGCTGCTTTTTCAGGTTCACGCCGATTGCCTCGACATCTTCTTCAAGATTTATTAGCCACTCAGAATCAGGATGGTATATGTCTTCGCCTTTCTCGTTTTTACCCATGTACAATTTCTCTTGTACCTCCATTTCCTTCAGGTATTTCAACACTTTTTCCTCTGGCAAAGCTGTCAATTCCACCAATTCCTTCAAAGTCATCCCCTTCGGTTTTTGCGGTTGTTGGGGTTGCTGCGGATTTTGCTGGTTCATAAATCTTGAGCCTCCAGTACTGCCTTAAACTTTTCAAATTTCTCTCTTTCTTTTCTTCTCATATCTTCTGGGACTTTAAATAAAGGCGATGGTACAGATGGGCAAAGCTCTCCTCTGCCACCAGCCAATACATACACAACATAAGGTACTGTGCCTGGTTTCACGCTAAGGCACTCGTTTTCTGGTACATTAACAAAACCTATCATGTTTCTCGCATCTGTGTTTCCTGCCCACCAAACAAAAGTATAGGTTTCTCTCCTTTGGTCTATTTCTGCGAGCACAGAATTTCTATAGCCACTTTCGTCTCTATGACTTAACATTACTTGTCTACCCACATGATCTTTTAATTCCGCGTAATGGTTCATAAAATCTCTAGTTCTGCTGGTATTTATATCTTTTATTTCCTTCGTTTTGCTCTCTCTCCCAACTCAAACATCATTGTCGAATTTGTGTAGGTTTCCATTTCAACTATAAGCTCTTGTGCTTCTAAGTCTGTTAACCTTCCTGCCTTGAAGTCACCAAATCTTTTTGAGTATTTTTTCAGTTCGTCCATTTCGAGCCTTTTTTCTTCAAGGCTGCCTTCTCTCCAAGCCTTTGTGCTTTTCACAACATTGCACAATCTCATGTATGCCCCGTTAACCCTGTATTTTATCGGCACTTGAGAATTCTGGGTTCTTGGTTCCAACTCTTCATATACTGGTTCTTCTATTTGGACTTCATTCAAAGCTGGAGCTTCCTTAACTGGTTCTGGGGCCGCTATTTTTACTTCTTCTTTTCCATCTGTGCATGACATTCCTAGAGCTAATGTTAATCCCCACGCTGACCTGTATGCGGCCTTTTCCAAAGACTTGTAAATTTGTCTCATATACATGAATATGTTCTTGCACAAGTTTTATAAGCTAAAACTTTATTCTAGCTTCAACCGCAGGCGCTATTACCTTGTTAAATGGGTCTATGTATGCAGTTGGTTTTATTACTGCTGTTGAATCTGTTCCTGGAATTTTGAATTCCCAAACTCTTGACCTTCTCATATCAAAGCCTAACCCCTGTGCTGCGTGCCACAAAATATCTGGACCTTCCCCAAGCAAGTCTGCAATAACTGCGCGCTCTAAATCCTTTCCATAGCCTCTGTCAATAAGCATCCTCATGTCTCCTCCTCTTGCTCTGGACCATTGAACATCCTGTTTGTCTAGCCTATAATAATTCATAAAATCTGTCCCCGTCCAAAAAGCTGTCCAGTGGGCTAGTTTTCCATTGAAAGTGCTCCTATCCAAACCCTCTTCTACAATATAATCATGGAGTGCCATATACAAATTTTTGGATCCCCAAACTCCACCCATTCTTGATTGGTCGTCCAGTTTGTCTGGAATTTTTTTTAGGTTTTGTGTTCGTCCAGAAGATAAGAATAGTCCGATATCCATTTCAACTTGGTAGGGCACATGAAACTCTTCAAAAACTCTACCGTGGCCATTGCCCTCATGATTTAGCGTTAATACTTTTTCTCCCAACCAGTAAGCCCCATATGTTGTCAGGGCTTTTGTTATTGGGTTTTCTCTCTTTCCAGAAGGAGCTGAAACTAAATCCAAACTTAGCGAGGATCTGTATGGTTCGCCTGGTTCATTAAAATTAAGTCGCAATTGACTTTCCACTGGGGATCTTTCTATCGGTTCTTGTGAGGGAAGTTCATTATGATATTTTTTATTCGGTGAATTCCCAAAAGGAAAATACTCCAAAGGTTTTATATTGGAAAGGGCTAGACTCGCAGCTAGTGCAGCTGTTGCCAGTAATCCTGCTCCCAGCCTTCTATAACCTATTCGCATATTTCTAGCCTTTAACCGATTTTGAAAATAATGTCGCCATTCCATCATCCCTGTAAACTAGGACACCATATCTCCCGTCTTTTGCAGGGCCCGGATTTCCAAATAATTCTCTGGAAAATGTTCCTGGAGGAATAGACCTTCCTTGCCTGTCTGTTGTATAAACTGCGTCATGTATGTCGCCTGCTAAAACTTTTTGTATTCCGAGCTCATCAACCAGTCCTGATAAAACTGGATTTCCAGCGTGCTCTCTTACTAATTGGGCTCTGCCATCAAACAATTCCTTCACTTTGCCTGTAGGCGTTATTTCTCCCCGATAAGCCTTAACCAATTCTCCAACTATTGGTCCAATTATTTTATTTCCCCTGTAAATTGCACGAAGAGCAACATCAAATGTGTTGTCTGCAGACATTTGTGGCGGATTGTGACAAAGCAAAATAGTTCTATCAGGACGAGTCACCAACTCCCTCAAATCATTTGGATTGTAAACATGTATATGGCTTTTTCCTTTACTATAATCAGCTGTCGGACCTAAATCATTTCTGACATGAAAACCTCTTGAAACATCTTCTGTTGATCCAGGAACCCAAACAAGGTCAACTTCTATTCCATTTAGTTTTAATGTGTATTTTCCTTGCCTTGTAGCATCTACTACATTATCCAACTTATCTTCTAGTTGGCTGAACGCTGCATGGTATGCAACAAAATCCTCATAATTTCCAGGAATCCAAGAAACAGGAACGCCAACTTTGTCATATATTTTTAAAGTTGCTGTTATATCATCAAAATGTTTTTGTGGAGGAGCATGCATGTTACTAGGGGCATCTCCTAAATATTCTATCCCGTCTAATTCTTCTCTCTTTAGGGCTTCGGCTATGCGACTATCAAAACCGCCCATGTGCGAATCTGTGACAACCCCTATTTTTATTTCAGACATAAATTACCCTTTTCACTCCACCAATGCATCCATATATCAAGAGCCTATTCTAACTCTGGAGTCCACTTCTTCTAAATGGAAAATTATCTGCGTATTGTGTTTCTACGATATTTAGCTCACTGTCTATAAGTCTGGGATCTCTAACTGTTCTTCCATTTTTGTCTAATGGTTCAAGAGTCACATAGACAATGTTTGGAACCCAATCAGCAAAACAATTTGATGGTGGGTTGATAAAATAATCTGATCGGGCTGTTGTTCTTACTTGAAGGGCTCTTGATTTTCCAGCTTCTTCTATAGATAGCGTTCCTGGTTGAATGATACCTCTGCGTTCTCCCTGAACTCCTATCGGTATATATGGATCTATGTCGTATGGTGGCGTTCCACCAAGTCCATGCTCTTGTGGAGTTTCTAGTAAACCTGTATTTACTAATCCCCTTTGGCTCAACAAAACTGTAATCTCTGTTTCTACTTCGAGAGCTTTTCCAAAATCTGAGCATAGATATGATAGACAATTAGAAAGCCTGGCAAAACCAATTTCGTGAGGCTGTGTTCGCTGGTCTAAACAAAGAGAAACATAGCGAAAATCTTTTATAGCTTGTTCATCTTCTCTTCTATAATCATTTAACTGTCTTAATACACCTAATACTTCCCTTGCTCTATCGGAATGTTTTGCAATCATATAATGTAATGTTTAATTCTCCTTCCTTCCTTTTGCTGCTCGCACAGCTTCCAAGCTTTTCAATAAATTATCTATTCCTTTGTCCACTTCAAGCTGTATTAAAATCATGTCAATTGTGAATGGGTCGTATTTGCCGTCTGGAAGCACTAGCTTTTCCTTCTCCACATCTTCCTTCAAAGGGCCTTCCAAATACTTTTTTACAAAACCCTCATCTAATCCAATTTCAGCTGATATCTCTTCTACTGTCAGGCCTCTTATTTGATTTTCCATAACTACCTCCATCATTTTTCAAACATGCCTTTTAGTTCATCCATTTTGTCTCTTATAGATTTCATTCTGGTTTCTGACTGTACTGCTTTAAGTCCGTTTAAAGTTTGTTTGCCTCTTGCTATAAGTTCGAAATTACCGTCACCGTCTGCGTCTTCAGCTTCTAGCAAATTTGGTATATTAACATATGTTTGCGGTGGTTCTTTGCGGACATTATATACAACAAAACCGTCACCGTCTAGAATAATAATCTCTCGATAATTAAAATTATCACTCAACCAAATCACTTCTCCTTTTCCTTTACACATGTTATAAAGTGGTAGTTTTGATGTGTCTAGATCTTCTCCCATAGGCTTTTTCCGTATTAATGGCTGTGCAAATGGCCGTGCAACTATCTCTTTTTCTTCAGGCGTGATTTCCCATGGATCTATTTTGTTTGTATTTGTTTCTGCACTTGTTTCATTTACTGGTGCGTTCTGTACATCTGGATTTCTGTCTGCACACCCATATCCAAATAACTCTAAACTCACTGCAGCTGTCAAACACGCTACCCTGTTAAAACTTCCCAAATATTCGCCTGCTTTTTCAACATATCTTCCAATTTTTCCTTTCATATCATTTACCTCCTTCTTCAAATGCGCCTCTAAGCTCTCCTAATTTGTCTCTTATAGATTTCATTCTGGCTTCTCTATCTTCTGCTTCTTGGTCTTCTTTTTTCATTGCTTCGTGTCCTATAAGATCTGAGCTTGCATCTACTAACTTACCTAAAGCATCGTTGTACTCTTCTAACGCTTCAACTAATCCTTTCCTTTGATTTCTGCCTGCAGATCCCATTGGTGTTTCAGTCCCTCGATGTCTCTCTCCAGATCCCATTGGTGTTTCAGTCTTCAGAATATAGTTTGCACCAAAACCTGCTAGGACAAGAGATCCTACTGCAACAGCTACTTTTGCCCGTGTGCTTAGGTTGCTGACATATCTGCATAACCTATCTGTCATGCTACCAGTGTAGCCATTTCTTTGGCCCGCAACTGAATCTGTGTCAGTTTCTAATTTTGACTTAATATACCTTTTCATATTTCTTACATCCTTTAATTTTATAATTTTTAAAAGGGTTGAAAAAATCAAAGTCCCTATCTAATCAGACATCCAATCAAGCTTCAATGCTTTTCTTTGTTCTTCGAGCCTTTCTTTTCTGCCTACCTCGCTATATCCAACTGGTTGACCCCTTATCACTCTTTCTGGACTATCAACTGGCATTTCACTGTTTAGTGCGTAGTTAGCTCCAAAACCCAATGCTACTGTAAGTCCTATTGCAGCTAATCCTGTTTTAGCTCTTGTGCTTAGACCGCTGACATAGTTGATTGCTGTTTCTATATATCCTTTTTGAGTTTGTCCTGAGTCCCTTTCTGCTCGCCTTGTTTCTATACCTACTGTCATACTTCACCTCCTTCCTCTATTGAGAAATTATCATCTGATTTTGCCGGTTTCTTTAATTTATACAAAACTTCTAGATCGCTTTCTGACAATTCTTGATTTTTCATAATTCACCTCTAAATGCTGAAGCGTAATGTTTTGTTGACATTCCTTTACCCCAATGGATTTCTACCCTTCTCTTGTCTGGAACTCGCCTAGCGAAAGCGCATAACGCACCATAAACCCTATACATAGCACTTGATCCGCCGTCTTGAACTGGTAAGGAATGCCTTGAACCGCCGATTTCAACAGTTAGGCAAGGATTTGAACCTCTGCCACTTTGTTCTTTGCTCCTACGATACCTAACACCTTCAATCCCATCGGTTGCCACTAAAACTTGGTCTAACCCAACTTCTCCTCTTGTATAGGATTGCCATGTAGATTTTATATCATTCATATTTTGTCACCTGTTAGTAACATATTTTCTAATTAGACTATGGTTTTTGGGTTTATAAAGCTTTCGGTTATTTATTACTTTATAAGGACAAACGGTATAATATAACATTGTAATATACTTATGAATAAAACCAAAAAGCAGCCAACAGAAGCCACACAAAACACTTTAAGAGAGGTGGAGGAACTGCTCTGGAGAAAGAAGAAACTGGCAGAAGATGAAGAAGACTCTTTGGAAGACGAGTTTTGAGTGCTTATGGAATTCACAAGAAGGGATTTTCTAAAGCTAGTTGGAGCTGGAGTTGCTGCAAGCGGTTTAGCTTACTTGGTTTTTTGGCCAGAAAAAAGACAGGGAAAATATGATACTGCAGAAGGCATAGCTGACTATTTCAGGGGTAAGGGAATTGACCCAACTGTAAGGGTTAATGGAGACAGGACTTTGGTGTGCATAGGAGAAATCCATTCTGAATCAGGGGATGAGTATGTAAAATTTTTCGACAAGGCTGGTCAGGATGTAAAAATAGACGCTATTTTTGGTGAAGGTGAACTGGCTGGAAGGCGCAGCTGGCAAGACATAGGCGAATATGTTGAGGAGGATTTTCACCTTGTTGGCTTTGCAAACGGAATACAGGATCCAGCTGAAATAGAGGAAAGAAAAAGAAGGGTCGCAGAGGACCCGCAAGGCTATTTCAGGTTATCAAGGAAGTTCAATATTTTCGGTGTTGAGGATAGGGATCCGTATGTAGATACATTGGTACTGCTCAATATTCAGGAGACTTCAATGAGACTTAAATTGAAACCTTCTGATAAGGAAGTAAGGGATGCACTTGATAAAATAAAAAGGCTGGCGGCCAAACTAAAGACAATAGAATTTGAGGTTCCTGAAACTGAAGACCAAGATGTGTGGAAATTTTTCCATGATAATATTTACAAAAGAGCAAATGATAGCACAGACAGAATTGCATTACACCAGAGGAACTCTATTTTTGCCGATAATATAGATCGTGAATTAGCACCAGAGCAAGTAGGAGCCTTTATTGTTGGCCAACACCATGTTGGGCTTGGTAGAACCACAGAATTCGGTCCAGATGGAGTTAGTTTAGTTGATGTAAAACTCGAGGACACAATGCTTCCTTTACTTGATCAGAAAGGGATTTCATATGTTGTGATAAGTCTGGATGATGTTATAAAATTCAACAAGAGAGGCTATTTCTGGTAGAGGGTATCGGCAACTTTTTCTAATATAGGGAAACCGCGCACTTCATGACCGAACTGGCTCAGTTGCCTGATTTTTGCGCCACTAAAAACATTCTTTATTTCTTCCATCCTTTTGGTTTGCTGCTGCCTCCTTTCAGAGCAAAACTTGCAGCCAGAGTTTTTGGGCACAAGCTGGTTCACAATCACAGATTCAACATTTATATTATACTTATCAAGCGTTTTCATCGACCTTTCAGATTCCAGTATTGACATTGCCTCTGGGATCAAAACCAGATTGAAGTGTGTTTTCTGTTTATCTGTCAATATTTTCTTGGCCATTTCTATCCTCTTTTTCATAGCTTCCAGTTCCTTTCCGCCAAACTCATCGCCATCTTTTTTCTCGCCAAAGGGCAAAATTTTCTTGATTATTCCTGTAACAGCGGTAATCTTCATCCTCATTCTTATCAACTTTCCTATCCAGGAATCCAACACTTCTGGCAACAGCAAAAACCTTAAGGCATGGCCGGTTGGCGCAGTGTCAAAAATAATCACATCATATTCTTCGCTCTGCATGTATTTCAAAAACTTGTCAAAGGCGGCGATCTCATCTATTCCGGGTGTCATGCCAGCTATGTCAAAAGTATCTTCCAAACCAAACCCTTTAAGATAATCCATTTTTTCAATGTGCAAGGAAAACTTTTCTTTATATTCCTGCATTGATTTTACTGGATCTATTTCCACTGCAAACAGGTTTTTGTCCAGCTTTTTAACTTCTCCCCCAATATTTACTGCAAAGGAGTCGCCCAGAGAATGAGCAGGATCAACAGACACAACCAATGTTTTTTTGCCAGAGTTTGCAAAGTACAGGGCGGCGGCCGCTGCACAGCTTGTTTTGCCTACGCCACCTTTACCACTGAAAAAATAATATTGCGGGTCATGCTTCTTCTTCAGAATATTTTTCATACCAAGTTATTTGTTTGGGGGGTTAAAAAACAAATCTATAAACTATACTTCTCGAATTTGTGGACTTTCAGGTTTATAGCAGATTCCCAGTCAGCTATTATGTTTTTGAACTGGTGGCGGACAGATCTGTATATCTTTTCCAATTCTTCTGTTGATTTCGCAATAAACACAACCATCAAATCATACTGACCTAGAGTTGAAATCACCTCTATTATATGAGGGCTTTTCACAAGGTAATCTATAAAGGCCCCATGCTCTTCCTCGCTTGCATTTCCAAGTTTAATACTAACAGTTGAAATTAATTCGTAGCCTATGGTTTTTGGTTCTATAAAGGCTCCAATATGGACAACCTTGCTTTCTAGAAGTTTTTTCAGCCTCTTGTGTGTGGAGTCTATGGACAAACCTATTGCTTTGCCTATTTCTTTCAAGGTCATTCTCCCATCCTTTTGTAGAAGGTTCAAGATCTGCTTGTCTTTTTCGTCTATGTCTATCATATTATTTCAATAAATCGTCAACTTTACTTTTGATTAATGGAAGCGTCTTTTTTGCAAATTCCAGTGCCTCTTTGCACTTATCAATTTAAACTCCTTCAGCGCGGTAAACAGACTTGTTTCTAAGAGTTCTGTAATTATCGAGAATAATTATTACGGATTCAGAAAAATATTTGCCCTCCCAGAGGAAAGATATTAAAGCTTCGTGTGAATATGGTTTATAGCCTTTCAGCTCCATTATTGCCTGCGCCGATTCCCTAAGTATTTCGTATATATCCTCAAAAACAATGGATGCCTCCTTTTCCTCTATTTCCGATTTCAATATTCTATAAATCCTTACTTCGGCCTTTTCAACGAGACTTTTTGCCAAGCTCCTATTTGGTATTTCCTTTCTTACCAAATTTTCCTTAATGAAATATTCAAATGGTTTTATCATACAACTTCCAAAAAGCCTTCCAGTACGACTCCGTTTGCAAGCGAATTCTTGAATGGCCTATCAGATTTTTTTGGATCAATGGCTTGTATTCTTATTTTTCTTGCCAATAAATTTTCAAACTTTTCAAGATTCGTTTCTTTTTCCTTTTCACAAACAATTGCTATGTCTATGTCACTTTTTTCAGTATCTGTGCCATTGCTGTAGCTTCCAAACAAAACAATTGCTTGTGGTTCTTCGTATATTTTTTTAATATGATCTATAAGTCCAGAATCATAAAGCGAATAGATATTGTATAACCTTTTCGAGAGCACAAATCTACCTTCAAAGTTAGGGTTAACCAACTCTGCATTCCTTTCTTTCTTTGAAACTAGAATGCCTTCTTTTTTTAATTCTCCTATTGCCCTCACTACCCCAGTAGTCGATAGTTTTGTCATCCTAGAAATCTCCCTTATATGGTAGGTTTTTCCTGGATATTTGAAAAACCACTCAGCTATCCTTAGACTGTTGTTTTTTAATAACATATGTTATTTATTTGTAACGGGCGATATTTAAAGGTTACAATGAACATATTCTCTATATAGTCTTATTTATTCAGACAAATATATAAAGTTTTCCATTTTTTTCAGACAAAACTCTACAAAGTCTTATATTTGTTTGTTACCACTATATAATTATGAAAACACATAGCAGAGAAAACCTATCTACTGAACAGGTAGAATTAGTGGAGTTTAATCCAACGCCCAGAAAGAAATTAATGGATTTAGAATATCTTACTCTTGTTGGCGACGAACCAATAAGGAGGGTTTTTGTTTACACGGGACAGCTTCCTGCAGACAATTATACTAGAATACATCCCTGCCACGGGGAAGGGACTATAAGAGCAGTCCAATTGGATAGGCGACATGGCGGTTCATTCATAGCTGATTTCTATAAGGGTGAAATTACACTCTCTCTAGGCGGATCGAGGCTATTAGGAATACCAGAGAGGCACTATATAATTTACACGAATCCATTGAAACAAGAGGTTGAAAGCAACTACCATCTTCACTTAGCGATGGGAAATTTAATATGAAATGTCACACGGCTAGTTGGGAGGAGAATTAAATGATAGATAGTAAATACGATCAAACAGCTGAGAGGTTATGGGAAAAACTGGAATTTCATAGAGGCTCCTTTAGATGGTCTCCAAGACTTCTAGATTTTGGAATGCCGTCTGATGTGTTTTTTAGAGATAATCCAGAAGCCCTCAAACTAGTAGATGAAACGATGGAGGAATTTGACTATGGAATGTCTGTATTCCAGTGCTCGTGGGCAGTAAGAAATGTTTACAAATACCATGTTTTAGGTGAAGGAGCTTTCGCAATAGAAAGATATGCTCAAAATAAAGGTAGGAAATTGGAAGCAAGAGTGTAAAGACGGACTGATATGAAATTCGAAATCACTGTAGTGCAGTTTAGGATCAAATATTGCGTAGATGTATGAAATTCAATCTTGAAGATAAGGAACTAATCAGGTCTTGCAGACCCATTTTAGATAGGTTGTACAAAGACCACAAGAAGAAGTATATTGATCTATTCTTCTATGAGAAGGATATTTTGTTTACAAAATTTGATATTACTCCTCTAATTAAGACAAAAATTATCAGAGAATTAAAAGGCAAATTCCGCGCTAATGTGCAAGTATTTCCTCTTTCAGGGAAATTTATTTGCACTGATTTTAATTATTCGACCCACAGAAAAATTGGTAAAACTTATACAACACAAAGAGATGGTGTGTGGGGCATCTTACCGGAAGAGACGCCTGTTATGGCTAAAAAAACCATTGTAAAAAAAGGTGATGTGGTTTTGGATCTTGCAACTGGTTCTGGGATGATTGGGATTTTTTGCGCAGAGAAAGCAAAGAAGGTTATAGCCACTGACATCAACCCGCGAGCAATAAATTATGCAAAGTTTAATTCTATCTTGAATGGCGTGGATCACAAAATGGAATTTAGGGTTGGCAATCTTTTCAATCCGGTAAAGGGGATTAAATTTGATCTAGTTGTATGGAATGGGCCGACTGTTGCTGTTCCTGAAACTCCGGAAAAATATCCAGTTTATTCTTATGGTGGGATGGATGGAGCGGAGTTTACTAGAAAGTTTATTGATTCTGTATTTGATTATCTCAAACCAAATGGTAGATTGCAATGGTATGATTGCTCAGTTGGTACAGAAAAGATTCCGGTTTCAATGGAATATCTGAAAAGAAAATGGAAAGACAAAGAAGTGAAAGCGATATTTAATTCGCTGACATTAGATCCTGTTTCTCTGGAAAAGTCTTTTAAAGTATATTCGAAAGTTAATTTGGAAAATCCCAAAATAAAAACACCTCTTTCAGTCAAAACTGTGACCAAAAATGAAGAGGGGAGATGGCATAATTGGTTGAAGGAAAGAGGATACACACATTTTTACTATGCTTTTGTTCAAGTAAATCCATCAGATAAATTTGAATTCAAAATGAATTTTCCAAAGAAGGATATTAGAACTGATAGGTATTTGACTAGATATTGGTTATGGATGAGCTATCAGACCATTTTGAAGAAACTGGAATTTTGCGAGTGGCTATGATATGTAAAACTATTTAAACGTATGTCCACATAAATATACATATGTCCAAGATAATAGACATTGAATCTGTTTTAAGTGTGTTTGTTGAAGATCCTGAAAGGAAGTATAATGTAAGGGAATTGGCTAGAATAACTGATATAACACCCTCAAGCGCATCAAAATACCTGTCTTTGTTTTCTAAAGAAGGGTTTTTACTGAAAAAAAGAGAGAGGAATATGGTACTCTTTTCTGCTAACACAGAAAGTAGTGTGTTTAGGGACTTCAAGGTTTACTACAATATCAAAAAAATAAGGAGCTCAGGGCTTATAGGCTTTATAGAAAAAGAACTAAACTATCCAGAGGCTATTATTTTATTTGGTTCGTATTCAAAGGGGGAAAATACAAAAAAAAGCGATATAGACCTGTTTATTCT
>JACQNV010000023.1 GCA_016202865.1 Candidatus Aenigmatarchaeota archaeon | reverse complement strand
GTCAAAGCCGTGACCTTGCATAGATTTGAAGTGAAAAAAACAAAAACATGTTGGTTTGCAAGGGTTATATTGGATATCTAAATTATTTTTTCTTCTGCTTTCTGGGCGATTTTGTCTCTTCCCCACCTTTGCTTAATGCCCTACCTATAAATAACAGCACCTTTAAAACAATCTCTATCACAAATATGAAGACGAAATAGTAGATCAGTGTGGTTCCCTGAGAAGGAAGGTTTTCAACTATATTAAACACAGTTTCTGTTGAAAATGTTGATATATCAAGCAGAAGCACGCCAAGCAAAGCAAGAGGTATCAGCTTCGCTATTTCTGATGATAAATCCTGATGAATGTATGATGTTATTCTGATAGTCGCAAGGATTGACATGGATATCATGAAAATGTTGCCTATGGCAAGAACAGATGATAGCATGGATAGCAGAACAGATATCACAAAGAACCACACAAATGCGATTATAGGAAACAAAAACACATATTCCAGGCCAAATGCAACCTTTTTCAGTTTTGTGTGTCTCCCGCCTTTAATCAGACTAAACAAGTCACGCCTGGAAATAAACCTGTACAGCTTGAATATAATAACAGAATAAATGACCATCCCAATTACAAAAATCAACAGTGGTTCGAGTGTTGTCCTTGCACCGCCCACTGAGAGCTGATTAAGTGTGTCTGTAATATAGCCTGTCAAATTCTCAATGACCATATGTTAATATTTTCTTCCAGATATAAAAATTCAATCAAAATATGCTCTGATATCTAATAAACCGGTGACTGTAAAGAAGTCCTCCTTCTTTCTGAAAGCCTTGCTATAGAATCAACAAAGTCAGTTTCTGTGAATCCCTCTGGCAAAAAATAGGCCCCATCACCATCTATTTTCAGTTCCCTATGCAAATCTCCTGGAAGCCCAAGCGGTATTAGCAAAAGATTGGTTTCTGGGTGTCTCCTATGAAGCCCTCTAAGTTCCACTACTCTTGATGGGTTTAGATGGGCAACAACAGCATCAGATTTTCTATAACCGTCTTCTGGTATCGGGTTTTCAGGCGCAACAATAGTAACATCGAATCGATCTCTATACTGATCTAATAGTCTATTAATCCTACAGTCCAATCTAAGGGTCTTTTGAACAAAAAGAACACTATACACCATATATTATATTAGTGCGCCAATATTTATTAACAAGTCGTAATTGTATATGTTTTCAAATCTAAAGTCTCAAGCAAAAGAAGCCTTTGTAAACCCTCTGGCTAAACACATGAGAATAAATCCAAATGTAATAACACTAGTGGCCATAGTTATAATGGCTGCAGCTTCTTACTTTGCCGTATACATTAGCCTAATTTTGGCTGGCGCTCTTGTCTTTGTTTCAGGGTTCTTTGACATGATAGATGGTTCAATAGCGAAATTACATAAAAAAGAAACCAGATTTGGGGCCTTTTTTGACAGGACAGCAGACAGGATCAACGATCTGTTAATTCTGGTATCTATAGTTATAGTTCTGAGCCCAGTTTATATCCACTTGCTTCTGGGGCTTGTGGTAATATCCCTTGTTTTTTTGTCAAGCTACATGAGCTCCTGCATAGAGGCGCTGACAAAAACAAAGTCTGGAGAAGCTCTTAGTTGGCGCGGCATAAGGCTCCTTGTAATAACAATAGGCCTTTTAATTTCACAACCACTATACACAATGGTTATATTGCTTATTATTAGTATTTACACAACAGCAGAAAGATTTTACACTGCGCGCAAAGTTCTGGGATAGCTATGATATTAGTAACAGGCGGCACTGGTTTTATAGGGAAGGATTTAGTAAAGGAGCTTGCAAAAAAGGATGATGTTAGAATCCTCAGTAGAAAACAGGCAGATGGCAGCTACGACTTTGTAAAAGGCGACATAACTGATTTTGAAGCTGTTAAGAAAGCAACAAAGGATGTTGATGTTGTATATCATCTTGCAGTTCATGGGGACCATCTAGCCCCCTACCAAGATTTGTACAAAGTAAATGTGCTGGGAACACAAAATGTGATACAGGCTTCCATAAAAAACGGTGTCGATAGGGTTGTTTATACAAGTTCCCTTGCAACTGAGGTCAAAGTCATGACTCCTTACGGAATATCCAAGAAAGAGGCCGAGAAAAAGGCAAAGAGTTTCTGGGATCAGATCGAAGTTCCAATGATAAAGCCGCCATTTGTTTATAGTGAGGAAAAGCTGAGCATCCTGAAATCTGTAAACTTTTTCCCAATGATAAGCAAGCCAATAAGCCTACATCTAGTCTACAAAAAGGCCCTCCTATCAACATTCATGTCTGCTGCCCAAAAAGGCAAGTCAAAAATCTATACTGTTGTAGACAGAGAACCAATAAGTTCGCACAAATTATACACAGCCATAATGGAGGAGCTGGACAAGAAGCCAACATACATACCGCACCAATTGGTGAATTTGGGCCTTGGCCTCTCTTACCCAATCAAATATACATTCAAACTGATTCACAAGAAACCGCCTATAACTCCTGAACTGATAAAAAACATCTTACAAGATAGAAGCTTTGACAGCAAGCTTGCAATAAAAGAATTGGGCTACAAACCAGTAGACACAGAAGAGACTTTCAGGAAAATAATTAGAGGGTTTGTTAATTAAGCTTTTGAAGAAGTTTCAACCCATTGATACCGAAAGCCAACCAATCTCTTGTTTGTTTACTTTTATCCTTCTTAACAACCATGTAATAACTGGCTTGAATAGCATATATCGAATATGTGGCTTTTATGATCAAAGGCAGATAGTTTAATTCCTGCTCGCTTAATTTAATATTTTTACTATATTCTTGAATGACCATATTGTAGATGTCTTTGTTATATTTCACTGAAAGGGTTGAGTCCAAACAAAACAGAGCCAAAAATATCCCAAGGTCTATAACAGTTGAATTAAAATCCATCACACCAAGATCCAAAATACAATAGCTGTCTTTATTGTTTTTTAGTACATGCTTTCTTTGAAGGTCTCCATGGATAATAGATTTTCTAAACTTGCTAAAATCAACTCTTCTGAAGTCATTGACTATAGGTTCTATTAGCCTCAAATCTTGTGGCGTAAGATATTCCTTTTTGTCAACAAATTCCTTAACAAGATTAACAGTGCCCCATGAATCATAGTTTCTGTCAACCTTGAAAGAGAGATGGTGTGCCTTTGCCAAGTAATTGGTTATAGCCTTTATGTCAGCTTCTGTCGGTTTGGTTTTTTCAAAATTCTTACCGTCAAAAAACTCCATTACACAAACATAGGTATAGCCTTTTTTACCTTTGGTTTTATATAAGAAATTGCCATTTGCTTTGAGTAGTTTGGTGACAGGTATACCCGCCTTAGAAAACTCAACCAAGCCCTTAATGTTGTCCTTAATATTTCTGGGTGTTTTGCCTTTTGAGAAGACCTTTATTACATAGACGCCCTTCTTTGTGGTTGTTTTAATATTCAATTCTTCATAACCTTCTTTTATGGGTTCCAACTTAGTAACATGTCCTAATTTATAGGCAGAAGCAACTTGCTCTACAAAATCTGATAGAGAACACGGTATATCTACACGGGAAAGGAATTCTTCCATAAACAGATTAGCTGACAGCCTCTTTCTTCACCAAAACCCTCATAGACTTATTAACAAATGGGGTTTGCTCCCAGCATTCAGAAAACTTCTGGAAGGTTATTGTTTTAGCGCCTTTGGCCTCCTGCGAGTTGTGATAAGTAAAGTGTGTGTTGCTGTAACCTATTAGCAAAACAGGCTGCGTCCATGTTGTCTGCTTGCCTGAAAGCTTCCCATTGTCAACATCAGCTATGACAGGAACACCTTTATCTATAGATTCCTTTATCAAAAATATGTCAGCATCTTTCTTTACTTCCAGTGCACCAACTTTTACAGCTCTCCAATACTGAGGCCAATAGTGCTGTTCAAAGTCCTTCCAATTTTGGGGCGCATCCGACCTCTCGTTTTTCCAGCAAACAATTCTGTAGCCAAAATCAGATAATGCAAGGCCTATCCCAGCATCTGTAATAGCCTCTTTATCCCCATCGCCCCACTTGGCTTTATCATAGATGTCCCTCTGGTTAGTCTCAATACCATAATGTCTCAAAATCATTTCAGCATAAGCAGCTAAAGTCGCCTTTAGGTTGACCTGTTGTACAAAAGGCATGGCTAGAATAGTTTTCTTTTTCATAGATATTTATTGTCCTCACACACTTTAATGTTTTCATTTATAGAAACGGCTGGTTTTATATATCCCTCTTTCCAAAACAAATTATTCTATGGGCGCAAAAAATACACATGGTAAAAGAAGTCTGGTTTTAGTAGATGTGCCTATATCTGTCATTATTGCTTAATTCTGTTGTTTAATTCCCAACTTAAAGGGGTTTTATGGACAACTATTTGCCTGTTTCTGGTGAAAGGAGATTGGATTCTGGTAAATTGTCTCGCTTCAAAAACAAACTAGATAAGGCTATACAACACATACCACCAGGACAAGAAACAAAGAGGGTTTCACTACAACGAAAAAGGCGAATGATGGATAGCCATCCTCGTGAAGTTGATATGGCATCTGATTTTTTTGGCATAAGTGATCCAGCACATTTGCCTCTAAGTGAAGATCTTTTAGTTAAATTATCTAAATTAGGCGAATTTGCGAGTGGTTTGCTGACTCCCCCAATAACACCTGTTAATTTCGGTGATCAAACAAGCGTGGACGTCTATGATCTACAAGCGCCAAATTTGACAAACCCGAGAGAAAACTTCTATTTAGTGGCGTTTTCCGGCATCCACAAACATTTCTCTGGTCTTTTAGAAGTTGAACCAAGAACAGGCATAACCGGACCTAAATGGACAGAAGAAAACAAAAAGTTTTATCGGGCAAATTCGTTTGAAGAGGTTTACCAAAGAAGGGAGAGGCTCTTGAAGAGTTTACAAATTTTGCCTTTTACAGCAGAGGTCCCAGAAAACATGGATTTGATAATGGACAAACTATTAAAAGAAGATAAATTTTCTGGAGTGAAGGCCGCACTAGACAAAGCTATAGACAGAATATTTCAACATGGTCAATGTGGAGAGGATCGAGACAGGCACTTAATGTATTTTTTAACAGAGGTTTTATTTTTTGCATCTCAGCAAAAAGAAGGGGTGCTTAGCTTCCATTTTGGTACAGATATAGAAAGAGCATGGGATGTGGCATACAGCCATATTTTAATCCATCATAAGGAGGCATTTGAAGAGCTTTGCGAAGTTGCAGACATTAATTCAAAAGCGTCGGCTGGTTTTTCTGGGTTAAACTATGAAAGGCCTTCTCTATATCCACCCAGAGGTGGACGAGAAAGAGTAAAGCCATATGATCCTGATCCACTATTGGATCCTTGGATACCTGAAATAGGCGATAATGAAACAACAATAAAAAAGAAGCTCGCCAATGCACCAGAAGAAAATCTTAGGGTTCTCGCTAGCGGACTGTTTTATACATCGTCTGGTGTTCCAGACCTTAAAGACGCTTTAAGAAACTCAGATTTGTATAAAAGATTTGAATATGGCTTAGGCAATGGTGTGTATCCCCATAGGAGCGGCTATATGCATAGTCACGATGTTTCCAAAATGTTGGCCGCTGCGTCAGATTACTTTGGAGGTGTTTTATGAGACGACTCATGAAATGCAAAAAAGCCTTTAATAGATTCCTTGATCTTAGTTCATATAAGAGCAATATGACATATCCCAATTTTAAAAACAAACATCTTGAAGAAGCCCTAATTTTTCCAGATCATACAGGTGAAGAAAAAAGAAAATTCCAAGATAAAATTCCTAAAAGGTGTATCATCACTTATCAAGATGAGGCTTTCAGCTTTTTATTGAAAAAATACAAAAACAAAGCAAAAAAACTTAAGGCGGGAACTCTGTGGGGTTGTAAACCCTACTACACCAAAGATTTTGTTTTTGTGTTTATGTCAGGAGTTGGGGCGCCACATGCCACATTGGTTTTTGAAGAACTCGTCGCCTTGGGCATTGAAGAATTTTTGAACATAGGAATCGCAGGCGGTTTAAACAAACCGGGATTTTATGTATGCGAAAAGGCGATAAGGGACGAAGGTACAAGTCACCACTACATTCCTCATTCAAAATACTCT
>JACQNV010000008.1 GCA_016202865.1 Candidatus Aenigmatarchaeota archaeon | reverse complement strand
TTTTTCACTTCAAATCTATGCAAGGTCACGGCTTTGACATCAACCTTTAGCTCGTGTTTTTTGGGGTCTATTCTTTCTCCTTCCAAAACAGCATTCAGTTTGTTTACTTTACCCTCAGAAACAGACACTTTGATTTTTGAAAATAACAGTAACTTTGCATCTTTTAGGAATATTAACTCTTGCAAAAAATCGAAAAGTAGCATTTCCACGCTTTCTTTTTCCAGTTTTATCTCTTTTCTTATTTTCTGCTTTATTCCTTTCAAATCCACTTGTGTCTCTTCTGTTGCAAGACCAGCGGCTTCAAATAGCTCACTCAAATCTTTTCCCTCTGCTTCAAACAAGACATCTGCTGTGTGATCGAAAAACTTATAGCCCATAACTATAATAGCCTTAGGTAAATAATATATATGGCAAAAATTAGGCTGCGCGCCTACTTGATGAGAAGCGGGGAGTTTGGTAAGGCGCATGATGCGATTGTATTGGCTAAATTTGGGAAGATCCTTGTCAATGGAAAGATTGTGAGAAATCCCGAGTTTTCTGTGAAGACAAAGGATAAAGTAGAGTTTATAGATAAAGGTCAAAGAAAACTGTTGAAATTAAAGCCGTTTACTTATATTGTTTTTAATAAACCTGCAGGATTTGTCTGCCAAAAATCGAAGGTTGAGTCTTCTATATACGAGCTAATTGACCAGATAAGGGAGATTGATTTTGAGACCAGGAAGACTTTATTTTGTGTTGGCAGACTAGACAAGGATACAGAGGGGTTGGTTATTGTCACAAATGATGGCAGGCTTAGTGATAGACTGATGAAACCAGAAAGTCACATAACAAAAACATATCTTGTTAAAGCTGATATGGATCTATCACAAGACGATCTGATAAAATTGAAAGGTGGTGTGACAATAAAATCAGAGGATGGAAAACACTTTGTCAAAGCACTAGAAGCTAAGTTGCTTGGTGAGAAATCAACAGAGCTTGTAATAGACGAGGGAAAGAAGAGGCAGGTTAAACTGATGTTCGAGGCTATTGGCAACAAGGTTGTCTATTTGAAAAGGGTTGGGATTGGAAATCTAAGGCTGGAAAATTTGGATTTTAAAGGGAGAAATTACATCATATTGGAAAGGCAGGAATTGGAAAAATTACTATTCTAGTTTTACTCTGTCCTTTATCTTGTTTATTCCATCACCAATAAAAACCAGTTTTTTGTCGCCTTGTTTTTCCTCAAGATCCCACATGCCAGCGACATAGTTCACAAGAACAGACTTTCCTTCCAAATTTACAAAGCCCTTGAGCCTATAAACCTCTTTCGGGATATTTTTGAGGAATTCTTCAAGGCTTTCTTTTGTGAATTTCTTTTTTGAGTCCAAAGTAAAGGTTTCCATTTTTGTGTGCTCTGTTTTTTTGTGAACTTTTTTAGTCCTATGTTCGATCTCCAGGGAAAATAAAAGGTCAATATCTATGTCACAATTTTGTGTTTTAAAAATATGGGCCTTTTGGTTTATTGATCTGATTTTATCCTCAACTTCTTTTACTTGTTTTTGATTTACTAAATCGGTTTTGTTCAGCAGAACAACATCAGCAACTTCTATCTGCGCTTCGCCAACCCTACCTATAGACGGGAACCGAACAAAGGAATCAGCGTCCACAACTATTATTACAGTGTCCAGTTTTACTTCTTTCAAATTCTCTTCCACATCAAAAACGATTGCGTCTGGCTCCGCCACCCCAGTCGTCTCCACAATAATTATTTCAGGCGAGTATTTTTTTATGATCTCCTTTATTGCGAACTCAAATTCTCCTGTTAAAGAGCAGCATACACAGCCGCCAGAAAGCTCTTGGATGTCAACATTTTTGCCTTTGATTATTTGGGTGTCTATACTTACCTCGCCAAACTCGTTCATCAGGATTGCAAATTTTCTGTCGAGATTTTGAATTATTCTTTTCAGTAGTGTTGTCTTGCCAGCGCCCAGATAACCGGAGATTATTGCTATTGGTGTCTTTTCCATAGAAAGAGTAGTCTATTTGTCTATTTATTATTGACAGAGTACCACCTCGCGAACCTTTCAACTGCTTTTGCTCGGTGTTTAATCTTGTTTTGCTCTTGTTCTGGAATTAGGCAGAAAGGCACATCATATCCTTCTGGAATAAAAACTTTGTCGTATGGGAGGGATTCGTGTCCTCCATCAAAAACTTTGTCTGAAATTTTCCCGTTTACAGTACCGTCAAAAAACTTGTGGCTGTCTTTGTCAATATAGCAAATAAGCGTTTTGAAGTGGGCTTGGCGACTTTTGCCTACCAGCTTCTCCAATATCCCATCAAACCCAAGCTCTGTGAAAACCTTTTTTGGGAAGGGGCCTGGAAAGTTTTCATATGCTTCGAAAAATAGTCCTGTGTCGTCTACTATTAGCGATTTTTGTAGTTTGGAAAAGGCGTCCTTTGCTTTTGATAAACATCTTGCCTCCAAAGTGTTTCCTTCTTCGTTTATTTCTATGGGTTCTTGTATAGCCTGGATTCCAAACTTCCCCAAAATATCTTCTATCTCAAGGAATTTTCCGCGGTTTGTTGTGACAACTGAAATTTGCATAAACACTATTTAATAAGTCCTCTTAATCTAGGATATAACCTCTTCAAAAACTCTAAAACTTTGTCTGCATATTCTTTGCTGAGTACAGTCCCATAATATTTTGTGCCGTTTCTATAGTATCTTAGTTCGTCCATAAACCTAATTTCGGATTCTGAAAACCCCAAAGTTCTCATATAGGAAACTTCTGCTTCGTGCGAACTGCCTGAGTTGTAGCCGTCAATAAGCATTTTTGCTCTAATGAGCTCTATGAGGATATCATAGCACGAGTCTACAATAAAATTGAAATTCATTTTCTCTTGCGGTATGTTTTTCAAAGACGTTTCCAAGAAATCTCTTTTCGATTCAGCTTCCTTTACTATAGAAAGGGCTCTATGTATGTTTGGTGTCTGCTTCTTTACTATTCCTGATCTGAGAAACTCCTCAAAGCTTTTCATATATCAACAGCCCCCTTCAGTGTTATTCCGTTAATTATATTGTTTAAAAGGTGGTTGTCTATAGACTTAAAAGATTTGAAGTAGTTGATAATTATCGGCCTTTCTAGAATTTTTTCAAATTTAGATAAATTCAGATTCTTTTCCTTTGAACCTATCACGGCTAGATCTATATCTGATTTTACAGTGTCTTCACCAAAGGCATAAGAGCCGAAGAGCATTACTGTTGCTTCTGGAAAAGTTTCATAAATAAAATTCACTAAACTGGATTCGTAAATTTGCTTCAGGTTGTCTGCTCTTTTGAGCCAAATGTTTTGTGTATTGTCCCTATCCAATTCAATTGAAAGCCTTTTGGAGTTTTTGTCTTTGGAAACTTTTGCTAAGCCTTCTTTTTGTAGAGATGGAAGTGCTTTTGAAATGGCTGGTTGAGAAACTTCCAGTATATTCGCCATAGTCCTTGCGTTCATGGATTCTCCAACTTTTATGAATAAAAGCCTCAAAATGTCTTGCTGGAGTATAGTTAATGTAAGTTTATACATATTAATCATAGTTAATATATGTTAACTTGGGTTTATATAGTTATTAGTGTATCCATTGGTCTTTCATAACATTAAAATTAACAATTTATTAATTTTGATGTAATGGCCATTTGAAGTTTTATTTGATCATCAAATATCGACTATGCAATAAATCAAGAAAGGCGAGGAATTTATTAATAGATTAAGTAATTTACTCTGCATCAAATTCCGCTTGATATCCTTTCACATTCAATCTGGGAACCAAAGAAACAACCCTCTTGGAAAGGCCAGCCTTGTCTATTGTTTCGCACACAGAGTGGACATCCTTATGCAAGACCGGCTTCCTCAGCTAGCCCAGAAAATGAAACTGTTTTTACAATGATTCCTCTTTTCTCCATGTCTTTTTGTAATTGGTCTCCTCTCCACATTCTTTTAGCGGCGTTTCTTGACATCGTCCTTCCAGAACCATGACAAGTGCTTCCGAATGTTTCCTCTTCGGCTTTTTTGGTTCCAACTAAAAGATAGGAGCCAGTTTCCATTGAACCATCAATGATGTTAAAATCTAAAGTTCTAAAATCTTTTCGACTGTTGTATCGGCAAAGATTTTCATAGTATCAAATATTTTTAAAGTGTAATGTTTCGGAATTAATAATTGAAGGTCTGTGCAGGCAAGCGCCACACAGTCAACATCTTTGTTTTCAAAATAATTTATAATTTTGATAAGCTCCTCTCTATCGCTATTCTTTTGTTTTCCCGTCACAAGATTCAGGATAAATTTGCCCATTTTAGCCTGCTGAAAGGCATTGGGTGTGACATAAGCAATATCGCTCTTTTCAAAAGCATGTTCGTATAATTTATTCTGGATTGTTGCAGATGTTGATACAATACCCACTTTTTTGAATTTGTTTTTCTTTAGGAACTTTACTGTTTCTTCAATAATGCTTAAAACAGGAATCTTTACAGCGTTCCGGATTTCTTCAATAAAAACATGCAGGGAGTTACAAGGCATCACAATAAAATCAGCACCTGCCTTTTCCAATCTTTTTGCTTCATTGACAAGAAAAGGAATGTACCTCTCGCTGCCTCTATTGTTCATTATCAAATCTTCTTCAATAGAAGAATTTGCTAACAACAATTCATTAAGTAAAGCGTCGGCTCAAATGTATCTTTATAGAAATATGAAAAGAGGTTTTCTTGAAAATATTAGTAGAATGAAAATGGAACCCATGTACAAGGTAACATCGAAGGGTGAAAAATTTCTTAATTTAATGAGAGAGATCAACCTTTAATATTTCCTATTGGTATTAACTTCACGACCTTGCTGGAAATCCCGGCATTATGAGCCGCATCTATCACTTCGTCTATCGGCTTATAGGCCCCTCCAGCTTCTTCAGCCAATCCAGAAAAAGAAACTGTTTTTACAATTATTCCTCTTTTCTCCATGTCTTTTTGAAGCTGATCGCCTCTCCATGTTCTTTTTGCTTGATTTCTAGACATTGTTCGCCCAGAACCGTGGCATGTAGAACCAAATGTTTCTTCTTCTGCCTTTTTTGTGCCGACTAAAAGATAGGATCCAGTTTCCATTGATCCGCCGATTATTACTGGCTGTCCATCATCTCTGTAAATTTTTGGAATTTCCATTCTTCCAGGACCAAGGCTTCTTGTTGCGCCTTTTCTATGAACAAGTACCTTTTTCTTTTTCCCATCTACTATATATTCTTCAACTTTAGCTGTATTATGGGCAACATCGTATACTTGTCTTAGTCCTAAATCTTCCGGAGATCTTTTAAAAACATCTGAGAAAACTTCCCTTATTCTGTGTAAAATAACTTGCCTGTTTGCAAAACTCATGTTTATTCCAGTTTGCATTGCTTTGAAATAATCTTGTCCTTCAGGCGAATTGAAAGGGGCACATGCAAGCTCCCTGTCCAGTATTTTTATTTTGTATTTGCTTTCCATCACAGTCAAAAATTTAGTCAGGTAGTCTGTAGCAACCTGGTGACCATAACCCCTAGAACCGCAGTGGAACATCAAAACAATTTGGTCTGGGAACAAACCCCATTTTTTTGCAATTTCTTTATTAATAATATTTTCTGGTAAAACTCTTTGGATCTCTAGATAGTGATTTCCAGAACCTAAAGTGCCAATTTGATCTTTGCCTCTTTGAATTGCTTTATCAGAAACCTTAGAGACATCTGCATCTTTCATCCTTCCGTTTTCTTCTGTCCTCTCAAGATCTTCTTCCCAACCATAACCATTTTTCACACACCACTCTGCCCCGAGTTCAACAACTTCTTTGAATTGTTGTGCAGTTAATTTAACAAAACCAGATGAGCCAACGCCTGCAGGAACTTTGTCATATAACTTGTTCACTAAATTTCTCAGTTGAGGTTGAACATCTTTGAAAGTTAAATTTGTTAAAACAAGACGCATGCCACAATTGTGAGTAACAAAATTATCGGCAACAAAATTATGGTTGATATCATTTACAGTAAAGTCGTAAACAGTTCCCTTGAACTGTACGGCTTCTATTTGGATTATTTTATCTTTTATTATGCCGTCGCCAACAAAGCTTTTTTTAGTCTCCTCGAACGAGGGGAAATTTGGTGGGACTCTTGTATGATCGCTTCTGTCAGGCCAGATGGAGTGATTTATAAAATGGTCAGAAACATATCTGCTTCTTAACTTATCCCTTATTTCAGATGGCGATTTTCCAGAATTGTACATATCAAGGGCAACCCCTCTGGCCTCTTTTCTTTTAAGAAGCGCCATCTCTTTTATTCTCAAGTAATTGGAAGCTAGTGCAGCAAGATCGGCTTTCTTTTTATTGTATTCGTAGCCTACCAACTCATAAAGTTTTATTAAATTCTCAGAGTTGCTATGAATGGATAAGCGAAGTCCTGCTGTTGTGCCATCTTTCCCATTATAATAGTTTCCTTTGACTTCTACAGGCGCCGCGCATGTGATTCCAAACTCAGATAATAGTAGCCTTATGTCGTTCAAAAATTCCTCTGCGTTTTGCTTTAATGGCTCGAGTTTATTCATGTTCAGTTGAGGAGCATAAAAGTCAAATTTATTTATTGTTTTTGGTGAGGACAACTCTGCTCCAAAAAAAGCAGCAAGGAAGATTCTTTTTTGCCAAAGAGGAGCTTTCATTATCCACTTTGGCACCCTGTAGGCCTGTGATGTTTTTTTGCCAAAGGGCATGCCAAGAGCCACCAATAACATTGAAAGAGCTGTGGATCTCTTTATCAAAGATTCTTCATTAAAATCAAATTCTGATAAGCCATACGATGTTTGTATTTTGTGATGTCTGACTCTTCTATATATTTTTTGGGCATTTAATCCAAGGCTTTGAAGGTCTTTTCTTATTTCTTCAAGATCTTCACCCTTTCCATAAAAGCTGATGTAGCCTCTTCCATCAGGTTTATTAAAATATATATTTCCATCTCCAAGAACAAACCCCATTAATTTTAGTAGAAGAGGTAGATGAGCCGAATCGTGTTTAATTTCATCCAAACTCAACCTCTTCAAAAAGTTTATAACCTGAATTTTCCTATTGCCCTTTTCTGAAAGGCCTATAATTTGCCACAAATTATCAAGGTCTTTTAATGCAAATAAAACCTCCTCAGACGGTTTCTCATATTTCACCCCTGAAAATGGCCTAACAAATACAACATCTTCCTCGTTAAGGTCGCCCGCTTCTATGAACCCATTGTCTGTTAGTATTGGGTGGTCTTTTGTAACCCTAAGTATCCTTCCACTTTCTGTTAGAATTTCGTATAACTCTTCATTTTCTTCCCTTTTCATGAACGATATTATTCCAGCTTTTTTAACAGTCGAATTGGTTTTATCAAAAACAATAATATTTTTTCCTTTCCATCTGGTTTCCATCTCTTCTATTGTTGTCCAAGTTCCATTATCAAGGGAAATCCTGGAATTTCCTGGAAGACAATTTATGTCAAATCCTATACCGCCAGGAGAGATTACTCCATTTTCCAAATCAAATGCAGCAACACCGCCAATTGGAAAACCGTAGCCCCAGTGCCCATCTGGCATGCAATATGCAAACTTCTGTATCCCTGGCAAGTTTGCGACATTGGTTATTTGGTCGTAAACTCCTGGATCCATTTGGTCTACCAGTTTTTTGGATGCGACAATTCTTGCTGGTACATTCATGCCTGATTTGTGGGTTTTAGGGATTTCCCAGATATATGGTGTTATTTGCTTGATTTCTTTTGGCTTTTCTATTCTAATCTGAGATCCTTCTTCCATAGCGAATATAGTAGAAACAGCGATATAAATTCCTAATAACAATAAGCTTATAAGTTATACTACTATTTAATGGTGATATGTTTAAGAAACTTTTAGCTCCTTTTCTGGCATTGGCGATGGCTTGCACCGCTCCAGCAGCAGAGAGGGATTATACACGGGAAGCTAGATTAAGGCCGCCTGATTTGGACCATCCTGTGGATGTAAATACAGACTATGCGCTGGCAATATCAGAGGGTCTTGGACATTTAGAGGAAAACTTTACTGCTGGCGACAAATACATAGTGACAAGGACTGGGAAGGCTGTAGCAATGTTGTGGCTTCATGGGGCAAATGCCTATTGGTCACATGAGATGGCTCATGGATATAATGTAGAAGATGATCAAAGGGGTTGGGAATTCGAAAACAGGACAAGCTCAATAGGTCTTCCTAGAGTAACTTTTAAAGGCGGGACGACCACACTAGAAAACGCTTTTGACGGAATTGCAGGCGGATTAAACCAGAGCGAAAATAATGCGCTGGAATTATGGGAAAGGACAGATACCATAACATTGGATAGGGCTTTGGCTTTTTTGTCTTTCAAATTGGATGACACAACTTACAACTTAAGAAGCGATCTCGATGCGCACGAAGATGGTAGTGTCAGGATAAGATTTTTCAATAGAAAACCCGGCGAAAACGAATATTTTTATGCATGGCCGCTGCCAAATGAAACTAAACTCAATGATCTAGACCAGTTAGGAGCGATCTATAAGTATTGGGGCAACCATGTCGATGGATCAAGCAAGATAGAAAAGCGTACAATGATCGCTGATTTTCTTACAGCAAGAACATGGGAAAGTTTGCGGTCTATTTGGAAATATTTAAGAAATGGTGAAAGGACTACAGAGCCTTTAACACTTGATGTTGCGGGCCACAAAGTGACGCCTCCTATAATCAGCAGCTATTTTACTTCAGGGGGAGTTTTTTACGATGCGGATTTTCTTGTTGATGGGAACAAATTTTCCGTTGGAATGAATACAGATTTGCCTGACTGGAGAATTGGTGTCGGTTTAGGCGAAAGGCAAGTTGGCTGTTTTTCTTTGTCTCCTTTCGGCGCATTTAATCGTATTGGAGGAGAGGATGGATTTACTATAGGTTCAGATATTGGTTTTGAAGTTGGGGGTGATGCATCACTTGTATTTACTTTGCAGAGATCTGAAGGAGATGTTATAGAAAATGATGTTAAGACAGTTGATGATGGGATAGATGCACAAGTTGTATTGAAAGTTAAATGGTAGTTATTTGAGTCCTTCTGGGGTAAAGGCTTTTGCTATATCTTCGTTAGAAATAAACTCACCGCTATACTTTAACACTTCAAAGTACCTTGGGACTCTAATCTGCCTTTCTCTGTCAGATGAACTTCTTTCTACTGGTTGCTCTTCAATAAATCTACCTTCTTTTATAGTGATGTACGGAGCGAGCTTGTGTAATTGTCTTCCTGGCTTAGACTTTTCCATGGCTTGAGCTATAATTTTCAAGTCTTCACCATCCCTCAAAAACTGATCTATTGGAGGCAGTTCTGTTAATCCCAATTCTTGTCTTCTTAATTTTTCCAGTGCGGCTCTCAATTCCCAGGTGGGGCTTTTTGGATCTTGAAGAAAGCCTATGGCACTATTTCTCATGTACTCTCTAAACCCGCTCAAAGAAACCCTTTGAAAATACCACTTTTGAAATCCTCCAAATGAGTCCCTTATTTCACCTAAAAGCCCCTTAGATTCCCTTGCCCCATATTTCGATTCTAATTTAACATCAACAAATGGAACTGCGTAACCACATACATCAACTGTTCTTGTATCTATTGAAACCCATGCCTTTTCTGCGGCGTCATTAAACCATGAAAAGCTTGGGTGTATTTCGCCCAACTCTTGTTTTGATTTTCCCTTTAAAGCTGCCCTAACTTTTCCCCACTCTTCTTGTGGAAAATGATCAACAAAACTAATGTTGAATTTGTAACCAAGCCGTTTGTCAAATGTTTCGCCTTTCATGACAGGCACATCATGAGATCTGTGAGAGATCGGACGCCTTTGAAGAACCATTGTATTAGGAAAATCGTCATCGTCTAGTTGGACTAATTTGGGTCTTGATGGACAAAAATCAACTTCATACCCTTCGCCTTCTGGTGATGTGTCATCCCTTATTTGACCAAGGTATCCATAAGCAACTGAAAGTTTTGTCGCTTCTTTATACGCTATTGTCACATCTAAGTATCCGCCTGATTTTGTTGGACCCCTCACCAGACCGCCCCACCTGCTTTCGCTTTTAGAGCTTGTGACTGCTCCAACAGCTATGTCGTGTCTAAAGTTTAGATCCTGGGCTCTGTCTCCTATAAGCATGTTAGCTGCTTTTTTTAGGCCGCTAATATCATCTGTTTCTCTGGTTTGCGCTCTCATCTTGGTTATGTATATCATGACTAGGATATGTGATAATGTTTTAAATACTTAACAGTAGATACTTTACATGGCTAGAAGGGGATATGATAGTTATTGATTTGGAGACTACTGGATTGGAACCGGAAAGAAACTCGATTTTGAGTGTTGGGGCTGTTGATTTTGATAATCCAGATAACACATTTTATGGTGAGTGCACAGTACAAGAAGGGAAGGAGATAGACCCTGTGGCTCTTCATATTAACGGGTTTACATTGCCTGAGATAGTAAGCAAGGAGAAGAGTGTGCAGGAGCTTGTCGGCGAGTTTATACAATGGGCTAAACAGATAAAGGATAAGATGATTGGTGGATATTACACACATTTTGACAGGTCTTTTGTTTTGGAGATTGTTAAGGAATATGGCTTGGAATGGCCTTTTGGGATGCATATTATTGATGTTCATGGATTATTTTATGCACATTTACTGAAGAGGGGGGAACTAGCAGGCAACAGGACAGAATATAGCTTGGATTATATACTGACTTATTTGGGGCTTCCAAAGGAGCCGTTTCCACACAATGCGTTAACCGGAGCCAAGGTGACTGCTGAGGCTTTTTCAAGGCTTATTTTGGGGAAAACACTGCTGAAAGAATTTGAGAAGTATCCTGTAAATGGATTTGTGTAAGTTTAACAAAACCAGAAGACTCGCTTCACTTTCACTCAGCTCATTCTTTCTGGTCGTGAGGCTTTGACTCACTAGATCAGCATCTCAATCTGTTCATTTGTGGATGCTGAGATGTCATGTGCATCAGCACATGAGCAGTGAGCACATCTTTCGTTCGCAAGCTCACTCAATCTCGTGTTCGACTTCATAGTCGAGACACGATATGCCTCATCTCGTGTGCTATGGCACACGATTTTGGGTCTTCGACCACAACTTCTTTTTGGAAGCCATGATAAGGCTTGAAAATGTGGAGGATTTAATAGACCGAGAAACCTGGATTTTGAGCGAACACGAAGATGGGGGGGACGAATTTGAATAGATTGAATTGGGATCTAGAGGTATAACGGAACGCTACCCTCTCATTAAGGGTATAAATAGGAAAGAAGAAGTGAAGAGCATGGAAAATGAAAAACAGAAACTAGAGGAGCTCTACTGGAAAAACAACCTTTCGAGTAGAGAAATATCTAGGCTTTTCGGAGTATCACACAATATCATTTTAAAGAGGATGAAAAAATATCAAATTTCTAGAAGACCATTAGCAAGGAAAATGAAAACCCCAGCTTTCATGAATTAACTAAGGAAAAGGCGTACATTATGGGTGTCATGTGTAGCGATGGTTGTTTGTGGAAAGGTTTTACTAAAAAGAAGCAAGTAACTAAAGTTACCCTACAAACGGAACATCATATAAGATTGGTAGCTATAGACAAGGATTTTGTAGACTATTTTGCATATTGCATAGAAAAAGTTTATGGTGTTAAACCATCATATAAGTTTAGAAAATCTAAAAACCCGAATTGGTCAGATACATATACAGTATACTGCAGACAAAAGTCTGTATTTACTGACATTGAAAGTTTTGGTACATTTTCTACTAAATCTTGGAGAATACCCTTTCAGATACTAAATTCTCCAAATAAACAAATAATTGGTAGTTTCCTGAAGGGATTTTTCGACTCCGAAGGCACAGTATGCGCTAAGAGATATAATCGGTATATAAGAGCCGACTCTACAAATATAAAGGGTCTAAGGGAAATAGTATATTTACTAAGTATATTGGGTATAAAAACCACAAAGATATCTAAAGATAGAAACTGTTATTATGTTTCAATATCCAATATAGACGGGTTAGAAAAGTTTTATGATAATATAGGCTTTTCTATTCAAAGAAAGTTTAAAAGACTGGAAAGCATAATTAACGAATATCGTGGTAAGGTGATTAAAAATATGGGAAAAAATCGCGGTATCCATGTCGGGCTTATATAATTCTAGAGACCCTAGAACTAAAGTCTACCGGATGGTAACCGAAGATATGCAACTAAATCGGGCAAGCTTCCGTGGGAAGGACACTTAAATGGAACAGAAAGGATGAAAGATTTCCTTAAGTGGTGCCTTGCCAAGAAAGATATCAAGGAAGTTTCTGTTTATGCTCTTTCCACAGAAAATTTGAGAAGGGGGAAAGAAGAATTAAATTATTTGTGGAAGATTTATACAGCTGAGTTGAGCAATTTGCTGACAGATCCAACAATAAAGAAGAATGATGTCAAGGTCAATATTGTTGGCGATAGTTCTTTGTGGATACCTGAAGTCAAGGATTTAGTTGAAAATGTGACCAAGGCAACAGAACAACACAAGTCAAGGAAGTTGAATATATTATTGGCTTATGGATCACAGTTTGAAATAAACAATGTTTTCCACAGCCTTAATGGACACAAACCAAAGAGTATTGATGAGATGTTGATGGTTAAAGAGCCTTTGGATTTGCTTATTAGGACAGGTGGTCAGAGAAGGATGTCCAATTTCTTGCTCTACCAGGCTGCATATGCTGAGCTTTATTTCACAGACACATTGTGGCCAGAGTTTTCCAAACAGGAATTTGACAAAGTGATTGACTGGTATTATCAACAACAAAAGAATTTTGGGAAGTAAGCTTTTTCTGGGAAAAAGGTCGTGTCTCGTAGACACGAGACATCTTATCATCCCATATCATGGGTATGAGATGATGACTTAAGCAAAAACAGGAGGCTAAATTTTTACTCAGTTCGCCTCGTAAAAATTTTACGCCTTCCACATTAAAGTTTAGTCTTCCACTCTAACATATCTCCAGCTTTGATTTCTAATAAATCTGCTTTTCTTAAATTGGATATTTGTGTATGGGTTAAGATTTGTTTGTGGGGGACTTCCAACAAGTATTCTGGTATGTACCAAATATCTTTTTCTGAGGTTGTCCAGCCAAGTTTGTCAAATCTGGAGAGGTTGACTGGTATGGAATATGATCGCAGGGTTTTCTCGCCGTCTTTTGTATATTCATGGAAGTAAGACATTACCAATTCGCGGATTGATTTGTAGACAGGCTCTCTGTATCTTAAAACTGGATGGTTGGTTTTTGAGACCGCACCCCAACAGCCAAATTGCCTGAATACAGCAACCACATGGTCAAAGTCCTTTTTGTTGGATGTGAGATCTAGAACAAGCGGTTTGTGGCCGTGAATTCTCATGGCGGCGGCGGCTAGAATCGCACCTTCAACACAATGAGCCTCTTTATTTCTCAAAACCAATCTAGGAGATCGGCATGTGTCCCCATTTGGCTCGAAGTTTGCTTTTAACTTGTTCAAAAAATCCTGGATTTTTGGCGGTGTGTTAAGGCGTTTTAATATTGAAATTTCGCTGTTGTTGAAACCGTACATGCTTTATTTATGTTGTGCAGGTAAAATAAGCTATGCAAAAGAGAGATGTTGCACTGATAATTCTGTACGATTCTGAGAAAAGGGTTTTGCTGCAGTTTAGGGACGCTAAGACTAATATATTGCCTTTGCACTGGGCGTTTTTTGGCGGGGCGATTGAGGAAGGGGAAACAGCAGACCAAGCTGTGCGCAGGGAGTGTTTTGAGGAGTTGGATTACCACTTGAAAAATCCTAAGCTTGTATTGGCCCAGAAATTCAAGGAGCATGGGTTCGAAGGCACAAAATATGCGTACATAGAATTTTGCGGTGACAAAAGTGTTTTGAAGCTGCAGGAAGGCCAAGACTGGGGATGGTTTAAATTATCAGAAATCAAAGGCCTAAAGATGGCAGAGCATGATAAAGGTGTTTTGAAAGAGCTGGAAGGGAAGGTATGATTGAGGTTCAGCGGCCAAAAGTTGGGATGGGAGTTTTAATTAGAAAAGATGGAAAGGTTCTTTTTTTAAGAAGGTTAGGAGCTCATGGGGAAGGTACATGGTGTCCTCCTGGCGGACATTTGGAATTTGGGGAAAGTTTTGAAGATTGTGCAAGAAGGGAAACTTTGGAGGAAAGTGGTATTGAAATTAAGAATATTAAATTTGTTACTGTGACAAATGATATACACAAGGATGAAGGAAAACACTATATAACAATTTATATGGTTTGCGATTGGGCTTCGGGGGAACCGAAAGTTATGGAACCTGATAAGTGTGTGGAGGTCGGATGGGTTGATTGGAATAATTTGCCGCAGCCTCTATTTTTACCAATTCAAAATTTGATTAAACAGGGCTTCCATCCATTTAAGAAGTTCTCTCAATCACATGTTCTGTGAATGGGTCGCCGCGCCAAAAATGTTTTGTTGTTGTGTATTTCCACTCATTCCCTAAAATATATTCCACCTTAAATCTTAAGTAGGCATCGTCGAATTTTGTTGGATCTATTTGACCTTTTAACAAAGGGAATGGATCTGTGTGGAACCTGTAAATTATTTTGTTCTGCTCTATTTTAAACTCAACTTTTAGGCCGAGCATCCTGTCGTTTTCGCCAACCGCTCGGACAAAATCTTCTGTTGATCCTTTTACAAAACCAAGCTTGTCGTATACAGCTTTTAACCTGGAACTGAAAACTTCGCGCATTACATCGATGGCTTCAGCTTCCCCATATCTTTTCTTCAGGGCTATGACGACTGCTGTCAACCCATTAAAAAATGCTGCATTGTATTCTGGCATGTTAAACCATTTGAGATTCCAATTGTTTTCTATAATCTTGAATTCGCCTTCTGTTTTCTTCTACATCTTCTGGTGCTAACGAAACACCATCTGGTTTTAGTAGAAGATGTTCTCTGGCGAAGACGCCAATTTCGTATTCTGGTTGTCTTTGAACGGATTCTGCACGATTTATAGATCTTAGAGTCTCTCTTCCAGCAGATGATCCTATCACAGAAAATGTCCGCATCGTATTGAGAGTGGATGCTGAAAACAATCTTTCAGCTGAAGAAGCTGCTCTGCCATATGATCTCTCCGCTCTCTCCTGAGCTTCAACATATTGTCTTAGCACAGAAACTACACCCCTTGGAAGTATACCTTGGACTAGTTGGTCTTCATATCTTCCCAACATTTTTAGAACAACTTCTTTTCTTGCCATCTCTCTATTTCTACAACAAGGCTTTTAAGCGTTTCAGCTGGAAGCGGATTTTGTTTGATTGGATAGAATCTGCTTCAACCCTTTGTAATGCCCCGCCCCCACAACCGCAACAACCGTCTTATAATTTTCAGAAAGCTTCTTCAAGTTGACTGCCATATAACGGTTCCTGTCTTCAACTAAGATTTTGTAAAGCTGTGGGAAAGTTATTTTAAATACTTCGAGGGCTTGATCTATTATTTCTTCTGGCGGCAATTTGGTCAAGTCGATTTTTTCTTTGCCTCGGCCTGTGTAAATGTAGAAGGAGGCTGTCAGCGCGTATTTTATTAATTTCAGTTTTTCGGTGAGCTTGAGTGCTTTGAGGGCTTGAAGTGTGTCTTGAATATCTTGATCGATAAAATATACTGGGATGTTTTTGGATTTTCCAGTTTCCACAGCTGTCAGCATGTCAGAGCCAGGCATTATTCCAACTATGTCCCCGATTTTTTCCTGGAGTTTTTTCAGCAGGGTGAAAATCAGGTTGGTGGTGAAACCGAGGTTGGGTTTGCCAGAAATTTGTTCAGACTTGAGCGCTAGATAGCGGTTTTTGTCCAGTTCAACAGCCACACAACCT
>JACQNV010000007.1 GCA_016202865.1 Candidatus Aenigmatarchaeota archaeon | reverse complement strand
GTTATAAGCTGTGTTTAAGGCGTCCATCAATTTTGCCAACTCATCTATCAAGTCTTGGACAGGACACCATGCTAGCTGATTTCTGGCCGCGTCAACGAGGGCGTTTATGTTTCCTTGGCAGGCGCCACCTGTTATTAAATTAAGGTTGTTTTTTGCTCTCTTTATGTTGTCATTGATATTTTTCATGTAATCACTTATTGTTGGCGCTCCTGGATGATCTGGATTGACTACAGTGGATCCTGATGCTAGACCAGTTATTGAGAGACCGCTACCGCCTATTACTTTTCCTGTTATTATGGATGGCACTAAGGATGTTGCTTTTTGATCTGACTGAGATGAAGTGTTTGAACTTGTGTTTGTGAGCGGCACGATTGTAGTTGGTGGTTTTGGTTTAGTCTTTTGCTCCACTATTGGAATCGTCTTTTCATCCTGCTTCTTCTTGGCATCTGCCTTTGTTTTATCTATCAAGTCGCCTATGACTTGCCTTGTTAGGGAATTTATTTTACTAATTAGATCTTTGGCCTGTTGTTTGTCAGCATTTGTGAGAACATTCTTCTGGGCGAAATTTTTCAACAAAGCATCAAGCTGCTGAGATAGTGTCAGTATTTCCAGGGATTTTTTCTTGTTGTTTGTGACATTGGTTAAAACCAATTTCAAGTCGTCCTTTACCTTGTCTGATACACCGGCGGCTTGTATTTTGGATGAAATATCTGTTTCAATTCCTTGCACAGCAGCGGGATTTGCAGCATCCTTGTTTTTCTGGTAGATGTCAGTTGCTGTGTTTAGAAGGAAGGATTTGTCTTTTAGAGTGGATATGAAGCTGTCCACAGCTGCTTTTGTATCGCTTTCTAGGGACAAGTCGAATCTATTCTTGACAGCGTCTTCAACTGTCTTTACTGCATCTGCTTCGCTGTTGTTTCTGAATAAGTTCAAAGCATTATCAAGGGAGTCGGAAAAAGATTTGGCTTTTGTTTTATCTTGGACTGCTTTGTCCAATAATTGGATAGTTTTTTGCCTTACAGGTTCATCTATATCTGTTCTGTTGTGCAAGTTGTCTAAAATTTCAGTTACTGTCTGTTGTGCAGCTTCTGGGTCTGTCTGCTGCAAGAATTGGCCGAATAACAAATCAACTCCTCTTTTTTTGGCGTCTTCTGGACCTTCAAGTTGTGGTATTTGTATACCCAAATCATTGACAAGCTTAGAGGAAAGCAGGCTTCTGTCTAAAATTTTCGGGGTCTCTGCTATTTCACAGGAGTCGCCACCACCGCTAATCTGCGGGCCTGTAAGAAGGAATGGGTCTGTAAATCTGAGGTTTGGATTAAGAGTAAGCAAATATACACACGCACCAATAGGATTTGTTTTGGAATCTATTTTCAGATCATCAATCAGGAATCTAGCATCGGATTTTTGGATCTCACCTATCAGGAATTGCACTGCTTCCTGGCCCAAAGATGTGACTAAATCTTCACATTCACCATCTATTATTGAACCAGAGGGAAGTTTGGATGGGAGTGTTGGTGATGGTGTATAACCTGGTGGCTCGCCCTGTCCATCTCCTCCACCTATTGGTGGCTGGCCGGGTGGAAGTTCTTTTTTATCATCTATGGTACCTTCCATGTCTGTTGGTGACTCTGGATCACCGCCACATTTAGTTCCTAAAGGTCCATTCCTTGGGTGCACAGGAACGCAGTTAGGACAGTTTGCAACGCAACCTTCACATTTTTCTTTATCTTCCCAGCTTACACAGTCATCTGTCCACTTTGTTATTATCACACCTTCTACCTTTTGAACCACACCGAAAGGCAGTGTTTTGGCATCAATAACAGGAGCATCACAAGGTATAGTTTGAACTATTCTTGGTTTTTTGGGATCGCATGGGGGTGGTGTTGGACATGGTTTTTTAATTGTCCAACCTTTGCAGCCATCATCACAGGTTTCTGTAAATTCTTTGACTCCAGGAGCACATGGTGTTACATGGCACTTCCACTTTTTAGGGTCTGGCTCTGGTACACATGAAACATTTTCCTTTATACAATCTGCTTCATCATCCCATCTTGTACACCCATCTGTACAAGACCTCGTTTTTTTACCATCTTTACATGGACCATACTGACCACACGAAGCTGTAGTTGGTTTACATTTTTCTGTTATGTTTTGTGTTGGACACGGTATAACTGTTTCAACACCATCACAACCATCATCGCATATTTGAGTTATTTCTAGCACGCCAGGATCACATGGCTTGTTATTATGGCATTTCCATTTATCCTTTGATTTAGGGACGCATTTTTCTATTATACAAGCCTGTGTTTCTTCCCAGAATCTGCCGCATCCATCATTACATGTCTTATATTGCCTTGATTTGCCGTCTGATTCTGTTTTGCATGCGCCATAATTGCCGCATGTGGTTTTTGGCGCACATTTGGAACAGTCTTCCCATTTTGGTGAACTACCATCATTTACAACAATCAATAAGGGGCCTGCAAAATTAGATCCTAAAAAGTTTAAGGCTCCTGATACCAGGGTTTGTGGGCTGTATGGAATTACACCAGAAGTCCTGCCTCCTTGAAATTGGAGTGATTTGCCTGTTTTTTTAGTTAACCAATTGGAAGAGACAACCAAGTTGAGATTGGGGTTTTTTGCTATTATTGCTGACAAGCCCGAGACCTTTGTTGTTACTGTTGTTGGCTCTATTGTAGAAACCCCACCAAAGGGCTTGATAGAATCAAGGGAGCTTTGAGTTATTGGCTCATCTGGAGGAAGTTTTAAAGCAGATGAAAGGTCACTATTTGAGACGCCGCCAGTATCATCACATTTAGCCTTGAACTCTGTTAGACCCACAGAACATTTATATTCCCCATCGCAAGCAACTTCTACTTCCTGGCCGCACATTTGCGCTATACAAGGATCAGTTTGACTTGGCTTGCTACTTACAACATCCAGGTCTTTATTCAGGATTACTAGGAGATCGTTACACTTAGGTCTTTGCGGTAAAAGGGAACTTGCAGTCCTGTGTGCTTTGTTGAATTTTATATCAGCTGCTAATTTTGTTATATAATCCTGCAAGGCTAGGCCGCCGCTTGGCGAAAAATCGTCCTCAAGAATCATTGTATTTACATTGTCTTTAAACTGTCTGTCGCATGGAACAGAAATTTGAATGGATGAAGATTGGAAACTTAATTTAATAGCGGCATCAGCAGATACTAATAAGATAGACGCTACGAAGATAACAGAAACAACTAACAACAACCCCCCCCTATAAGAAGCCATAATATCTTATATAGTTTAGACTATTAATATACTTATTACTTATTATTAGGTATTAGATGACCCAACTTCTTTCAAATTAAAATCGGTTTTTAGAAAATCCAAAACTCCTTGCACATGAACTGCGCCAACCATCACAAGGGCTTTGTTTTCTTTCAGGATTTCTTTGCTTCTTTTTTGTAGGACAGGATCGCGCAAAGTCTGCTCATCTTTTACAACAGTGGAGTTTTCACCTATCAATTTGTATAGCTCCTTGAATCCCTCTGGGTCGCCCTTTTTGTAAAAAATATCAAGCAGATCCAGCTCTGTTATCAGCCAGAAGTAATTTTGTGAAATCCATTCAAGCCTGTTCAGCCATTCCGACTGGTATGTGTCATTAACAATAAAAATAATCTGGCTCTCCAATTTTTCCAGACCAACTAGCTGTTTACCGTTTTCAGTTGCAATTTTCATTGCATCAAGATCCATCTTGTTAATCATGCCGTGCTCAGCGGCAAACCTATTTAACACATAACTGAAAATTATTCCTGGTTTTTTTGTTCTCAGGGTTTCCCATGTCTGGTTTCCGAAAAGGGTTTTGAAAAATGTTGTGGAATTTTCAGACAAAGTTAATTCTATATTCTGGCCTTCTGCTGTAAGGTTGTTGGGCTCCTTCAAATCAACTTCCAAAGCTATGATATCAACATTTTTTATCAGCTCTGCTATGTGATTTTTGTAGGAATACCTTGACACATGGATACTTGGTACAACATATCCCCTAAAATCTTGCCCACTCCAAACTTCCCAGTATACTGGTAATTTTGACTGCTGTGTTTGTTGGAAGAAAATAAAAATGGCTGAGACAAGTATTAAAAAAATTAAAACAGATATGATTAATTTTAATTTCATATACTAAAGAGAGTGACTGCAAGAATTAATAACTTTACTGAGGAGGCACTCGTCCAAAGGCTGCACAGAACTTATACACATCTATATTATTTATCTCAGAGCCGATTTCATATTCTTGGACTGGAGGACCCTTTATTGGACAGATATCAGTGTTATCACCCCATAAATAGTGACCAGCAAAAGCGTCATCACCCTGATTATAACTATTACATTTAATCTCTGTCATTGTATAGCTGCCAGATGGGAAGAAAGCGTACCCCTGTTGATCGACTTTACAAACTACACAACAACCAAACTGTTTTACAGTAGATGTTGGGGACGGTGAGGAACTTGCTGAGGTGATTGGTGATGCAGATGAACTTGGAAGACTTGTTGGGGGTGAAGTTGTTGATGTGGTTGTAGTTGGTGTAGCTGAAGTTGTTGGGTCTGGGGTACATGGTTCTGAGATTTTGGGAGTTATTTCTGAAGGTTTGCAATTTTTACCTTTGTATGTGTAGGTTACTTCTGTGAGTCTGGTTTTTTGGCTATTTGTGCATGGGCCATATATCCATTGCTCTTTTGGCGGCGTGTAGGTTACAACACAATCTGAAGTTGGAGAAGATGTTGGAAGTGTTGGTGGTAGTGATGTTATTGGTGTTGAGATGGAACTTGGCAGAATTGGAGGGAATGATGTGCTTGGTGCGGGTATTTCTGATGGGGTTGGTGTTATCACAGTATCATTAGCTTCGCAAGGCGGCGGTTTTCCTGTGCTTTTGCAATACGACTCTATTGTAAGCTGCTTCTTGGCTTTGATCTCTTTTTGTGTTGTACCTATATCTTCAGATTGAGCGCAACCACTTATAAAAATTACAGAGATTAAAAGCAAAACTAAAACAACCTTCTTGTACATTGTTTATATATTGGAGCTAAGGTGCTTTATAAGTTATTTCTAAAATATCGCCATCGTTCAATCCGTATTGTTTTCTGATGTTGATTGGAGCAATCAATTCAATTATACTTTTTGGGTGTTTTGTTAACTCAGGCCTTATTATAAAAACTGGAAAATTTTTTATTTTTGCACGCAAGAAATATACGCCGCCTCTATTGGTCCCGTCAGGTTTTGTAAATCCTTCTACATAATCTTCAAATTTCTCGTCGAAATCTTTTTCCAATTCTAAATTCAGGGTGCCTGGAAAAATACTCATTTTATAAATCTGTTTGAACTTTTCCAGTTAATCGAGCATTATTTTTGCTCCAACACCGCTTCCTGAAATTATTTTACCTTTTATAATTACCATATCTAACT
>JACQNV010000021.1 GCA_016202865.1 Candidatus Aenigmatarchaeota archaeon | reverse complement strand
TAATATAATAGATACACTATTTATAAGTGTATAGTCGTCGATGTATATGGATATAGTAAACCAAAGCAGTGCGGAGGGAAAGGGGTTTGAGCTATTCTTTTTATACATCATTTTCGCTTTTCTCATTATATTATTTTTAATCGGACTTCTCTACATAATTGGAGTTCAGCATGGCGTCTCCAGTCCGGCAGGTCTAAACACCACATTTTCAATCCTACCACAGCCCTAAAGGATGGAAAGAGATTCTTAGTTAAGTGTTTAAGGAATCTCTTTCAGCCATCTAAAGCCCCAGGCGTGAGTTGAACACGCGACCTTTGCCTATTTGACAAGGTTAGCTACCAAGGCTTAGCGGATGAGATGACTTCTCACCTAACGCTCTACCACTGCTCGTCTTTTCCGCGCGCGCTTTTAGAGGGACGAAACAGATCTTATCCAATTGGTCAGGATCTGTTTCCACCTTTCTTTATGCACAGAAAAGGGCGCTGAGCCACTGAGGCTTAACTAATTATTGACTGGTTAATTTAATAACTGATTGTATTGTCGCGCAAAACTTAAATAAATTACACACATTACTTTAGTAAGTGGTTTTATGTATCAAGTGAGAGAAGTGAGATATGATAACGGCCTGAGACTGTTTATTGCAGAAAAACCTGGATCCCAAGAAGCCAGCTTGACACTGCGCCTTCCATATGGGCATACTCACTGTCCAAGAGAAACAAGGCAAGCAGCACATTTTGCAGAACATATGTTGTTTAGATCTACTCCAGCAAGAAAATGGAAGGATCGGTGTTTAGATTTTGATACAATGGCGGTTGAATTTGAAGCCACAGCAAAAACTGACAGGACAACTATGTCATGTACCGCGCTGCCTAATTATTTATCATCCACAGTAAGTGCCTTATTTGACCTCTTTCAAAACAGAATTTTCGATGAAGAAGAATTTGAAAGGGAAAGAGAAACTCTTGAGGGAGAAATGTCAAGAAGACGAGGAGATCCAGAAGTTTATGGAGACGACATTCTTTTTGAAGTGGCTTTTCAGGATCATCCTTTGGGGCAGGAAAATTATGATTCTGTCACAACACTAAGAAGGCAAGACTTGGTTGAAGCCAAGGAGAAACATTACACACCCGATAACTTAGTAATTGCTGTTGCTGGTTATGTTCCATCAGAAACAGAAGATGTAATAGGTCAGACATTTGGAAGCTTACAGGGAAGTGGACTGAGAAAAACAAGATTTTCTAGACCTCCACAAAAACTCGGTTTCTTTAGAGAGGAGAGAGATATGGATTCAAGCTTTTTGTCTCGTGGGTGGATTGTGCCTGGGACAGAGTCAACTGACGATCTTTTTGCCTTATATTTCGTTGAACACCTTCTTGGAGGCAGCAGAGATCTTTATGCGTTTAGCTCCAGGATTTATTATAAATTTGTAACTGAAAGGGGGTTGGGGTATACAGCACGAGTGGACTACTCTGCCTTTTTGGGGTGTGGAATATTTAGGGTGGAGCTTGTTGGAACCAATCAAAAAAATATAGCGGTTGCCAAAGCGCTAATAGATGAGGAAATCGGAAGATTGAAAACAGAACCTATTCCAGAAGAAGAATTTGAAACTGCAAGGCGAACACTAAAAATAGGCGAATCGAGAAACACACACTATTCGGATAGCACATTTTCAGAAGCAATATCGCTTAGCGCCTTGAAAGATCTTCCAACAAACCCAGAGTTTTTTGCAGAGCAAGTAGACAAATTAACTCCATCCCAAATAATGGATGTTGTAAGTAAATATTTCACAGATCAGCATGCGACAGTAGAGATAGTAGGAATAGCCGACGATTCTTAGATTTAAATAGAATATTTCTTATATTAGTGTTAAGTGGGGTCTTAGTCTAGTATACCCTCTTTCTTTTCAAAAAAGAAAGAGCCTTATAACCCAGAAAGAAATGTTTACATATAAGGTTGGAGAAATCCAAGAACTGGATAATGGTAGGATAGCAGGCTCCAATTCTACCCTTTTCTTTCGAAAGAAAAGGGTACAGTATCCAAAAGAAACAGTTTACAATGAAAGGGACAAAATAGGTCTTCAGACCTATTTCCAACTGTTTTGGAGCTATGAGGTTTTTTGAGGCGAAGGGACGAAACCGATCTTTCGGATCGGTTTCCAGCTCTCAGGACCGTTGATATGAAGAAACCTGCGGATGGGGGTTCGATATCTATCCTTTCTTTTAGAAAAAGAAAGGATACAGTACCCAAAGAAAATCTGCATCTCTCTGAAAGAAGATGCAGAGATGTCTCATGTCATAGTATAACCAAAGAGACATGACTACAATACATATACTGTTGGATCAATGACAAAACTCAAAACACAAGACCCAGGACCAATATCCCTCAGACCCCACTATTAGTTTTGTGCTGTGTTGTAAGAATATATAACACTGTTATACAAACACATTTAAATACCACTACCAAATAGTAAATATGAAACTAGAGCTAGTTGTCGGTGTTATAGCAATATTAATTGCAGTTGTGCTGGTTTTACCAACCCTTCAACCAACAGCAGAAATCATAGTGAAACAACCAGAGCCGGTGGACTTTAAGTTGGCTACAATGGCGGTGTGCCAAGAAAAAGACGGCCAAAACTTCTGCGAGGATAAAATTTTCTACAAATGTGGGGAAGAAGTAAAGCAGGTTTCTGGACCAGTTGTCTGCAACGGTCAGACCTTTAATTTGGACTTAGATAAATTAGGAAAGGGCACATTCAATTCCAATTGGACCGACCCAAGAGACGCCGGTTTTGTTGGAGATTGGATAGCGAAGAAATAGGTTGTGTATGACTATGATTGCTAATTCTGCGTCAATGTATCACTATTGTAATAGAGCTGTCTGGAAAACAGTAAATCAAGGTCATAGAGGTTATACTCTTCAAGATCCAAAAACCGGTGAATTTTTTGATGGGGAAAGGTTTCAGGGTTTGTGGCCCGGCTGGAGATTGGTAGAAACAGGTCCTGGATCTGAATTGGTTCCACCAGAAGCGACAAAGCCTGCGTTATTTGGTTTTAATGAACCTATTCCGAGATCATGGGTTGTATACAGAGATGCCATGAATGTATTTGATTATTTGATGAGTTGTTGTGCAGATAAAGGAAAAGATGACGATGAAACAAACCTGATCTTATTGGAAGTTGAGCTATTGCCAGAAGACAATCCATTTGTTGTAGATTATGTACATGTAAGACATATGGCCAGGGACTTCGGTTCAGAACCAAAATCGGAGGCAAAGGGTAAAATTAAAGCAGAGGGAATGAAAAGATATTGGGAATCAAAGGTACCTCTAGCAGATTACGATGGCAGTTTCACCTTACCGGAAGTTGTAACATGGTTTCCTGTACCAAAGGAAAGAATTCATTTTATTTGGGAGAAGAATTTGCACGGGTTTTTAGATGCTATTCATGGTGATAAAGAAGCTCAATCATCTAGACTCACATGTTAGTAATGAACCTATATTTCAAATTCAAACAGCTTGTACTTTATCTTAATCTTAAATCCAGCATCCTTTAGCTTTTGAAGCTTTTCAGACTTCTTTCCGCCACCCTTCAGAATGTCGCCTGCAATGCCCATTTGAACAAGAGCGAAAGCGTCCTTAACATCAACCTTTATTTCCTTGCCGTTTAAACTAACAAAAAGAAGAGGTTTTCCGTCTGCAGAAATAGTAAGGTCTCCTTTACCGCTTAATGTTTTCAGAATTTCCGACAGCTTCAAGTCTATCATTTAGAAATGAGCCAGTTACTTCCATCTGCCTTTCTTTTTAGGTTCCTGTTTCTGCCTTACAACAGTTATCTCCACTTCCCCATTCAGCTTCACAAGCGTGTTACCTAGGTTGAACTGCATTCCGCTAAGGTTTAGTTTTGTTGAAGTTTCCCTGCCTTCCATGTAGTCCAAAACCTTCAGAAGCATCTGCTCCTTGTTTTTGAGAAGTTCCTGTAATATATCCATAGTTATAGAATGGACATAGATCTATAAATTGGTTAAAGATCTATATCGACCCTTAGCACCTCCACCTTTGCTTAATATATAATATAGGCTTCCTAATAAATATAAGGTATATGGAAAACATTATAGTTGGCCGCGATGAAGAAGATGAAAAAAAGTATGGAGAAAGCGGCGCTGTTTTTTTAGGCAAGCATTTAGTTGGGGAGGGCGACGAAGCGCATACGACAAACCCAATTCTGATGGATGTTGTCAAGCCACATATTGTTTTAGTTGTTGGTAAAAGAGGTACAGGAAAGTGTGTGGAAGAAAACACACCAATTGTATTAGAAGATGGTTCTGTAGTCCCTATAAAAGATCTAGAAAACGATAATAGAAGAGTAATCGGCCTAGACCAGAAACTTAAGATAAACCCCCTAGAAAAGGCAGAGTTTTATAAAAGAAAAGTGAATAGACTTTTGCATATAAAAACCAGAAGTGGGAAGGAGATAAAACTAACCCATGAGCACCAACTCCTAACAATCAAAGGTTGGGTTCCTGTTAAAGATTTGACAATAGGAAGTAGAATAGCTACACCAAGAAAAATAGAATCTTTTGGTGAAACCAATATAGAAGACTATAAAATTAAATTGCTTGCCTACCTAATTGCTGAAGGCCATATTAAAAAAAGAGGAAATAGAGCTCTTGTAAGGTTCACAAATACCGATAAGAGTTTAGTACAGGATTTCAACAGCTCTATAAAACTTTTTGATAAAAATCTAAAAACAACAGAATATGGGAGGGGATCTTATGGGATTTCCCGAATAAAGAAGACAGGAGACCCATCTGAAATTAAAAGAAACGAAAACGGTAGATTTGTAAATGGGAATATAGTTAGACCAAATAGAAATCCGCTTATTTTGTGGTTAGAACAAGTAGACGCTTATGATAGGCTTTCAAGGGATAAGATAATTCCAACATTGATATTCAATCTAAAAAAAGATCAAATATCCCTATTTTTAAACAGATTGTTTAGTTGTGATGGGAGCATTTACAAACACAAAGAAAACCAATGGGAAATATCATACGCCTCGTCTTCTCAAGTTTTAATTAGACAGGTACACCACCTTTTATTGAGGTTTGGTATGCTATCGAGGATCAGGAACAAAAAAACAAAATGCAATGGGAAGTTTTTTGACACATTTGAAATTGTTATAGGCTCTGAGAATGTTAACAAGTTCATAAACGAAATAGGTTTTTTTGGGCATAAACAACGGAAAGTTGAAAATTTTATCAATTGTTCGAAAAACATATATAGAAATCCAAATATCGATACCATTCCAAAAGAAGTTTGGGACATTTATAGACCCAGAAGTTGGACAGAAGTGGGCAGACAAATGAACTATTCTATAGCAAAGGGGCTGAGAACCAGTATAAACTATTCCCCATCTAGACAAAAATTAATGCAAATAGCACAATTGGATCACAATAATATAATTCATACAATAGCAACCTCGGATATTTTTTGGGATCAAATTGTTTTCGTCGAGGAATTGGAAGGAGATTTCACTGTATGTGATATAACTGTTCCAGAGGCTCACAATTTTGTTGCTTCAGACATAATTGTCCATAATTCATATAGTGGTGGTGTGATTGCAGAAGAAATAACCATGCTTCCAAAATCTGTCAAAGAAAACCTGGCTACTGTAATAATTGATACAATGGGAATTTTCTGGAGCATGAAAAATGCAAATGACCGCGCATCTGATGCTTTGAAGGATTGGAATGTCACAACAGAGGATGGAAAGAGAGTGCTCAAGCCTTCAGGTGTTGATATCAAACTTTTTGTCCCAAAAGCATATGTTAAAAACTATAAGGAGGCTGGTGTGGAGGTCGATTCACCATTAACAATGCCGTGTGGCGAGCTGTCTGCAGACGATTGGATCGTGACTTTTGGCTTCCAATCAATCGACAAGCATGGAATTGCAATTGAAAGAGCCATCAAAATGGTGAAGAAAAAATATGGAGACAAGTATGCAATATCAGACATAATATCTGCAGTGCAATCTGACAAAACCATAGAACAGGAGGTAAAATACGCTTTGATCAACAGGTTTGAAGCGGCAGAAGGTTGGGGAATATTTGAGGAGCAGGGAACAGCGATAAAAGATCTTTTGCAGCCTGGAGTTGTTTCTGTTATAGATGTCTCACATTACATGAGAGTCTCTGGCGGCTGGAGCGTGCGATCTCTCTTAGTTGGAATTTTGTCCAGAAAGATTTTTATGGAAAGGCTGATGGCAAGGAAGGCAGAGGAGTTTGAGATGATGACAGGAACAAAGAAAAAAGGAATACCGATGGTCTGGATGCTTATAGACGAAGCGCACCAATTTGTGCCAAATGACAAAGAGACAGCCTCCACAGATCCTTTGCTAACTCTGATAAAAGAGGGAAGAGAACCTGGTATATCTGTTTTGTTGATGACCCAACGGCCTGGAAAATTGCACGAAGATGCTTTGTCTCAAGCTGATTTAATTATATCTCACCGACTTACTTCTCGCGCAGACATCGAAGCCCTAAGATCAATTATGCAAACATACATGATAGATGATATACAAGACTATCTCAATGCCCTGCCAAAAGCTAAAGGTTCTGCCCTAATTCTAGACGATAATTCAGAACGATTATATGGTGTCCAAGTTCGTCCAAGAATCAGCTGGCATGCCGGCGGTTCTCCAGCTGCGATTAAGGAGAAGAGCAAGTTTGAATGATATGAAGAAATCTCTCCAGGAAATCCAAGACTTCTACGAAAACCTCGGCTATTCTGGTGAAAAACTGCGCAGAGCCCTTCTGAAAGACAAAGATTACTTTATAATTCTCAATGAAAGAAAAAGGAAGCTAGCTAGAGAAATCGGAGTTACAAAGTCAGAGAACAGAAAGTATGTTTTATCAACAGATCTGGATTATCAGATACTTGAAAAAATAAAGCTTTTGGAAAGCAAAAAACTTAAAAAAGAAGATGCAGTCTTTGTTAAATTC